>CBFGVN010000374.1:0-3835 GCA_965651845.1 uncultured Chryseobacterium sp.
ATGATTGAAAGTAGCATCGTCCAAAGCAATTTCATCATTGAAAAATTCGGCAATGGCTTTTTAGGATTTATCAGCTATTGTAGGGCCTAATCCGCCCGTTGTAATAATAAGATCGCCAATTTCAAAAGCAGATTGTATGGTATGTTTTATGGTTTCAATTTCATCTGAAATAGTGAGTATCTGCGAAACTTTTATTCCAATATTTTTAAGTTCGTTCGCAATGAAGTTAGAATTGGTATCCACCGTGTTTCCGGAAAGTATTTCATCACCAATAGTAATCAGAACAGCATTTTCCATATGTATTTTAGAAAAATTTCTTTTTTACAAATGACGGAAAATTCTCCTTCACAGACAATATAAATTGATTTTTTCTATTTTGAAAGGTTTATCAGACTTGTTTTGAACTTTTTATTTAACCACAAAAGATTTAAATAAATATTAGAGCTTATCACTAAACTAAAAATTCCCCTCCTTGGAAGGGTAGTAAAAATTCAAAGAATTTTGACGGGATGATTTTAAAACCGAAAAATTATTGATTATGTTTCACCCAAATGAGTTCATTTATATTGTAGCCTATCTTTTTTGCTTTTTCCAGGAATCTTTGTCGGATACTTTCAGGGATTTCGGTTGTTCTGGATAAAATCCAGAGATATTTCAGGCTGCTTCCCGCAACCAGCGCGTATTGATAGTTATCATCAATATCAATGACATTATAACCTGCCCAAATCGGTTTAAAGAAAGATACTTTCAAACGTGCTTCCGATTTATTTTTCACAAATTTCGCTTCTCCAACAGACTCTTTCCATTCTTTTTTTACGTAATTATAACCTCTGTTTTGTACTCTAATGGTTCCTTCGGGATTGAGTGAGTAGGTCGCCGTTACATTATCCATGTCTTTTTCGAATTTATAATCGAAACGGGCCATTTCATACCATTTTCCGAGATATTTATCCGCATTGAAGTTTTGTACAGCCGCTGCACCTTTAGGAATTCCGACCGAGAACGAATTGAATACAATTAATCCCAGAATCCCCAACGAAACGGGAATCGCGACTTTTTGAAAGGTTTTCATAATGAATATTTTTTGTGTGGTATTATGAAAAACGACAAAAATAGTGCCTGAAATGTTTTTTATTTTAAACGCAAAGGGCGCAAAGCTTTTTAATTACTAACTGTTTTTAAGCTCACAAAGATGTTTCACTTAGCAAAGAACACTAAGAATCTAGCTTAATTTATTTATGAAAAAACCTTTAAGAAATTATCTTTAAAGCTTCCTGAAACCTCAATTTCCGTGTTGTCGGAAAGGGTTGCCGTTCCGCTTTTATGATAAGATTTCACAAAATTGGTATTGATAATATGTGAACGATGAACCCTTACAAAAGGATTTTCCAGCACATCATCAAAATGCTTCAAAAATCGGCAGACCATCTTTTTTGAGCCGTCCATGAGATAGACCTGCGTGAAGTTTCCATCTGCCTGAAGCCTTACAATATCTTCAGTTTTTACGACATCAAAACCTTGTAAAGTTGGAAGGATAAGCTGTTGTTTCTCAGGCTTTAACTTTAAATTTTCAAGAAGAATTTTGTTTCTGTTGAGCTCCTCTTCTTTTTCAAGGCTTTCCGCTACCTTGTTCACTGCCAAAATAAGCTCTTGAATATCAATTGGCTTTAAAATATAGTAGCTCGCAGATTTATTCAAAGCCTGCAGAGAATATTGTGAAAACGCCGTAATGAAAATTGTTTCGTAAGAAAAATCCTTCGTTGCTTCCAATACATCAAAAGCATTTCCGAAAGGCATCTCAACATCCAGAAAAACCAATTGGGGCTGTTTTTCCGCGATCAACGGCACGGCCTCCTTTATGTTTTCCGCTTCCCCAAGAATCTCAATCTGCGGACAATATTTTGTAAGATAATTCCTCAAAACATCTCTGGCAATAATTTCATCGTCTACAATTACGGCTTTTATTTTCATTTCTTTGTTTAAAGTTAAGGTTTTGAGTTTAAAATTCACAATTAACAAATTCACTTATTGACCAACTTATAGCTGATTTCCACAAAAACGCCCTGAGAATCTTTCTTATCTGTGATTTTGCATTGGATCTCCTGATTGTATAAATCATTCAGCAAAGCGATTCTTTCGAGGGTATTTTTCATTCCACGCCCTTCTCTCGTTTTTTGATGCTGCGTTTTTTGTTTTTTGCTTTCCTCTATCCCGATTCCGTTGTCTTCAATAGTGATTTTTAAGTGCTGATTTTCTTTTTCAAAGCTTAGTTTTAAAAAACCTTTTGTGGTTCTGTAACGAAGTCCGTGCCAGACTGCATTTTCAAGAAACGGCTGTACAAGCATTCCCGGAACCTTCAGGCTTTGGGTATTTAGGCTTTCATCAACTTCAATTTCGTAATCGAATTTATCCGCAAAACGTGTTTTTTCCAAAGCCAGATAGTTTTGCAATAAATCCAATTCCTGCTGAAACGGAATAAAATCTTCCGTAGAATTTTCCATAACGCCGCGCATGAGCTTTGAAAATTTGGTTAAATACTGATTGGCTTCCAGCTCATTATTCGTTGCAATGAAGTGATTGACACTATTCAAACTATTAAAAATAAAATGCGGATTCATCTCACGGCGAAGCGATTGCAAAGCAATTTTGTTGTTTTTGATCTGAACCTTCTTCAAGGTTCTGAAAATTTAAATTATTAAAACCGTTAAAACAATTAAAGCTCCGATCAACCCATAATTAAAAACGTTTTTTTTACGAATCAATTCATCTTTTAATTCTTTTTCCTTTTCCAGCTGGGCAATTCTTTGTTCCGTATCTTCCAGGATTTTCTGATCGACCAGACTTTTATCTTTTGAAACCAAATCCGGAAGCTTTCCGAGAAAATCCCGATATAATTGAACTGATGCATCTGTATTTTCAGAAATATTGTAAAGGCTGTCTAATTTTTTAACACTTTTCTGTGCCTCCAATGTATGACCTTTTTCAAGTGAAAGCTTGTAGGCATTTTTCAGCAAAGTGATGGCTTCTTCAGTATCATTTTTTTTGATATAAATATCTGCCAGCTCCTGAATCTGATTCACTTTTTCCTGTGAATTGTCTTTCACAAAATCTTCCTTCAGAACCTTCTTTTTGGCTTCAATCGCTTTGTCAAAATCTTTATTTTCAACGTAAAAATCAGTCAGCTTTTGGTTGATTTCCAAAGCTTGCTGCGGTGCCTGCTGTTTGGATAATTTATAGGCATTATTTAAATTTTCTTCCGCTTTCGGAATGTCTTTTTGCTGAATATTTACATCTGCCATCTGGCTGTAACTTGCCGCCAGATCACCTTTATCATTACTTTTCTGGCTGATCTCAATATTATTCTGAATGGCTTCCGCCTTCATTTCGGGGGAAGTATTGGAAAGCCTTGCCGCATCATTGGCATTCACAGCTTTACTTTTCTCGGTGTAGCCTACCTCTGCAGCCCGGCTGTAATTGCTGATAGCCGGTGCAATCTTATTCTGCTTTTCCTGAGACTGGGCCAATTTTCTTGTAACAGATTCAAGATTTTTTTTATCATTTAAATTCTGATAAATATTTTTGGCTTTTATCAGATATTCTTCACTTTTGGCGTAATCTCCTTGATTATAATAGTTGTTTGCAAGCCCTACATAAGTATCTGCAACGCCTTTGGTATCATTATTATCAACTGCTCTTTTAAGTTTTTTGGCAGATTTTAAGACATTCGAAACACGTGCAGAATCCTGGGCAAAAGAAAAATTTCCTATCACCAGAGCAAAAATCAGGACTATTTTTAAAAGTAATTTCACTTGTTTCAAATCTATAATGCAAAGTA
>CBFGVN010000375.1:0-3829 GCA_965651845.1 uncultured Chryseobacterium sp.
TGATATCCTAGCAGTTTTCTCATTTGATAGAAAAATCTCTCGATTAATCTTAAATCCTGTGTAACGATTTCGGCGTTACCTTTAAGCTCTTTATCAAAAGGAAGATTTTTATGATAGCTTGTTTTCAAACCTTTCGGAAGAATAACATCTACGTAATAATTTCCGTCTTTGTCGGGCGAAAGGGAAATATTTTGCACTTTACCTTCTACAATACCATATTCCTGGTAACGGTAATTGTCGAGTTTGATTAAAACTTTTTCTCCGGGAGTTACCTTCCCTGAATTTGTTGCCGGTACAGCCATTCTGCCTACCAGATTTTCCTTATTTTTAGGTAAGATGGAGATAATGACGTCTCCCGCTTTTACAAACTGATTTTCGCCAAAAAACTGCTGAAAGCTGGCAAGCCCTTCCGTATTGGAAATGATCAGGTAGCTTTGTTCCCATTGTTTTAATGATTTTCTTAACTGTTCAAATAACTGAAGGGTCTGAGAAGAGTAAGTGATCTTATCTTTTTCTGTATTGATGGCCGTTCCGCTTTTTGTTTTATTGAGATTCGAAATTCCTTCTTCGATCTGAGAAAGGGAAATCGTAATGTTTTCCAGATTTTGTTGAGCCTGAAGATATTTTATTTTTTCATTTTCCAACTCTACGGCAGCAATGACTCCCTGGTTGAATAATTCCTGGGAGCGCTGATAATTTTTCTTGGTAAGTTCATATTTTGCCTGTTCCAGATTTTTTTGCTGTCTGAGAGTCGCCGTTCTTATTTTATATTCGGAAAGGCTCTGATTAGCGGCTAAATTTTCCGGGGCATAAGGCTGAAGTCTCGTAAATAAGGCTTCGTCCTGAAAAGCTTTCGCGAAATTGTTGTAATCACTCTGCAGCTCGCCCAACTTAAAGTGCGAAGTCTCCTGAAGTGGAAAAGACGCAAGCTGATTGGGAGCAATCGAGTCGATAAGTCTTTTTAGTTCTAAAACATCTTTATAGTTTGCCGTAGACTGCATTACCATCAAAACTTCATTTTTATTAACCTGTTGATGGTTTTTAATGAATATTTTCTCGATTTTGGAATTGGTTCTTGCTTCCAGTTTTTCCGGAGGATTTTGAGAGGTTACCACAATGGGAGCGGAAACAAATTCCGGGTATTTTATAATATAGCTCATGATTAAAATAAGCACAAGAATGATAAAAATAATGGTATTTCCCCAACGGATCATCCAATGAGGAGGTTGTGTGAGAATATCCTGAACGCTTTCGGAGCGTAGTTCAATATTGTCTAAAATGTCTTTTTGTGTCATTTGTTGTTTAAAATTTTATAACCCCCTTTCAGAGTTCGAAAACTCTGAAAGGGATTTCAATAATCTCAATTTCAAGATTACAGAAAATTCTTATAATGGTAATGTATAATCACATTTAGGATTATTACCCGGTTCTACTCCCGGAATATCACCATCCGGACAGTAGCGGTTGCATGCGTTCCATTGTTTCACATTATTGATGTAACAGAAACAATTACACGGAAATACAGGAATTGGACCTGCACCATGTACTTCTCTTAAGTTTTTTCTTTCGATTTTTCTTAAATTTTTCATAACTATAAGATTTTGAGTTGGTTATTTAAATTTAATGAAAATATTAATCAATTTCCTAATTCCAGTTGATTTTTTACCAATCTGTAGTATTCACCTTTCAAAGCGACCAATTCAGTATGGTTTCCTTCTTCCACAACTTTTCCTTTATCCAAAACAACAATTTTATCGGCATGTTTTACTGTGGAAAGTCTGTGTGCAATGACAATTGCCGTTTTTCCCTTGAAGAATTGTTCGAGATTCTCCATGATCACTTTCTCATTATTGGCGTCCAATGCAGAGGTGGCTTCGTCAAAGAAAATATATTCCGGGGATTTGTAAACGGCTCTGGCAATGAAAAGTCTTTGTTTTTGGCCGCCGCTTATTCCCAATCCTTCGTTTCCGATTTTGGTATTGTAGCTTAATGGCAATTCTTCGATAAAGTCTTTAATATTAGCGATTTCTACAGCTCTTCTCAACTTTTGTTTATCAACATAATCTTCTCCCACGGCAACATTATTGGCAATCGTATCATTGAAAACATAGCCTTCCTGCATGACAACTCCGCAGTGATCTCTCCAGAATCTTGGCGAAATGTTTTTTAGTTTTGTGTTTCCCAGTTTTATTTCACCTTGTGTTGGTTCGTAAAATTTCATTAATAATTTTAAAAGGGTCGTTTTTCCGCTTCCGCTGGCTCCTACGATGGCTGTTGTTTTTTGAAAAGGAATCTTTAACGTTAAATTTTCAAAAACATAAGCATCCGAACCAATATATCTGAAAGAAACATTCTCTATATCGATATCTTTTTGAGGAAGATCGTGAACATATTGCTCGTCTTTGCTTTCTTCATCATCTTTATCGTGAATTTCGCCCAATCGTTCCAGTGAAATTTTGGCATCCTGGGTTTGTTTAATAAAATCAATCAATTGTAACAAAGGACTATTCAGCTGCCCAATAATGTACTGAACGGAAAGCATCATCCCCAACGTTAAATTTCCACTTAAAACAAGCTTTGCGGAAAGAAAACTTACCAGAATATCTTTCATCTGGTTGATGAAATTTCCTCCAACAGACTGCCATTGTTCCAGGGAGAGCGATTTTATTCTTATTTTAAATAATTTTACCTGCAAAAATTCCCAATCCCAGCGTTTTTGTTTTTCGGCATTATGCATTTTGATTTCCTGCATTCCGTTGATAAGTTCGATCACTTTACTTTGCTCCTGAGAAACCTGGGAAAACCTTTTGTAGTCGAGTTCTTTTCTTTTGTTAAGGAAAAAACTGATCCATCCGATATAGGCAATGGCTCCGACAAGGTAAACAATGAACAGCCTGTAATCATAAAGTAAAAGAACAATACTGAAAATGATCAGGTTGACCAATGAAAACAGGGTGTTGAGTGAAGAACTTGTAAGAAGCTGTTCAATTCTGTGATGATCGTTGATTCGCTGCATAATATCTCCGGTCATTCTCGTATCAAAGAAACTGATGGGCAGCTTCATGAGCTTAATAAAGAAATCGGAAATAATTGAAATATTAATTCTTGCAGAAAGGTGAAGTAAAATCCAGCTTCGGATAACTTCAATGCCCATTCTTCCCAGAAAAAGCATTATTTGTGCTAAAAGGACAAGGTAAATAAAATTAAGATCCTGATTCTGAATTCCGACATCGACAATGCTCTGCGTAAGGAAAGGAAAAATAAGCGACAGTAAGCTTCCCGCCAAAAGCCCAACCGCAAGCTGAATGACAAGTGATTTGTATTTTAATAAATATTTTGACAAAAAGCTGAAGCTGGCCTTGCTTTCCTGATCATCAAATTCTGTCTGAAAAAAAGCGGGTGTGGTTTCCAGAATTAAGGCAATTCCTTCTTCTGTTTTTTCGTTGGCATTTTCGCCGATCCATAGCTTGATGAATTCTTCTTTGTTGTAGGTAATCAGACCATAGCTTGGATCTGAAATATAGACTTTATTATTTTTATCAATTTTATAGACTACTACGAAATGGTTTTTGTTCCAGTGAACGATGCATGGAAAAGGAACTTCTTGAGCCAGTGTTTCAAAATTAATCTGAACACCCAAAGAACGAAATCCCAAATCTTCGGCAGCATCACTTAACCCAAGCAGGCTGCTCCCTTCCCTGGTTGTTTCCGAGAGGTTACGGATTTGTTGTAAAGAAATAGTTTTTCCGTAATGTTTGCTTACAATACGAAGACAGGTCGGTCCGCAGTCTTTGGAGTCGGGTTGGCGGTAAAAGGGAAAAGATTTCAA
>CBFGVN010000376.1:0-3829 GCA_965651845.1 uncultured Chryseobacterium sp.
CATTAAATTTTACAGGATAATAATTTTGATTTAAAATATTAGCAATAATCTGGTTTCCATAGGTTTTTTTATCCATGATCTTGCATGGGCCGCACCAGTCTGCGTAAAAATCAATCAGTATTTTTTTAGGAGTTTCTTTCTGCGCTTTCAAGGCTTCATCAATGGTCATCCACTTTACCTGCGCAAAACTGAAGTTTAACCAAAAAAGTAGAATTATACTTATAATTTTCTTCATAATTTGATATTTAAGTAAAAATAAGCATAATTTACTTATTTTTATTTTACATCCTGCATTAATTTTTTCACGTAAGGAGAAATCAAAATTAATACTACGCCGGCAATTACTGCATACAACCCTAATTGTTTATATCCATCGGTATAAGTGATAAAAGCATCATAGTTGGATGCTCCTTTTTTTTCTGTAGCCATGCTTGCTCCTATGATTCCTGCGACGTATTGCCCGTAAGCTGAAGCCAAAAACCACATTCCCATCATCATTCCCTGAAGATTTTTGGTGGAAAGTTTAGTCATAATCGATAAACCAATTGGAGATAAACAAAGCTCTCCTAGAGTGATAATAAGCAAAGCAAGGGTGAAGAAATTTAATGAAGTGATTCCTGCTGCATCTACAAAAAGTCTTGTAGCAAATAATACGTAATATCCCAGCCCCAGGAAGATAAATCCTAAACCGAATTTAATGAGTGTATTCGGTTCAATTTTTCTTTTGTTCAGCCATATCCAGAGCAATCCAATTAATGGAGCCAGGAAAATAATGAAAAATGCTCCTCCGGAATTATTTACACCATTTGGATCTAAACCGAGAAGATCTTTATTTAAGTTTTTTGCGGCGAAAATACTCAATGACCCTCCGCTTTGTTCGTAAATTCCCCAGAATAAGATCGAAAATAAAATGAATACCAAAGCAGCCCAAAGTTTTTTACGCTCCGAAGGGGTTACTTTTGTCATTTCGTAGAAAAGATAAAGAAGGGTAAGAGGACCAACAGTATACATAAAATAGTTTGTATACTGTGTTTTAGCTACCATGATCATAATGATCGGAACAAAAATTAATGATAAAACATATACACCGTATTCTTGCCATTTTGGTGTGGGAGCAGATTTTACCTCTGCCATCGGATGTCCGGGTTGAAGTCCTATTGTACCTAAACTTCTTTGGGTAAAGATGAAATTTACCAGACTTATTACCATTACAATAGCTGCCAATCCAAAAGCTACATTCCATCTCATGTTTTCCGGAATAAGAGAAGTAAGAATTTCTCCTTTTCCTATGGTAATACAAAGATAACCACCTAATAAAGCACCAAGATTTATTCCTGCATAAAAAAGAGAGAATCCCGCATCTGCTCTTGAATCATTGGGCTTATAAAGCTGTCCCACCATTGAAGAAATATTGGGTTTAAAGAAGCCTGTACCTACAACAGTGAAGGAAATCCCAAGGAAAAAGAATTTATGCGGATCTGCTGCCAGAATTAAACTTCCGACGATCATTAAAAGTCCGCCCCAGAAAAGAGATTTTCTGAAACCTAAGATTTTATCGGCAAAAAGACCTCCAATAAAAGTAAATGCATAAACAAATGCTTGTGTTGCAGCATACTGAAGATTAGCTTCTTTTTCATGTAATTGCAATTGTGAGATCATAAAGAAAACCAGCATCCCACGCATTCCATAGAAACAAAATCGTTCCCACATTTCGGAGAAGAAAAGGCTCCAGATCTGCTTTGGGTATTTTCCTTTGAAGTCTTGTATTTCGTCTAAAGTTAAACTCATAATTGTATAATATGATTAAAATTGAATTAAGGGTTATCAATTATTTCAATTATCGACGCAATGCGCCAAATATCAAAAATTTTTGATGAAGAACATACGAAAATAAAAAAAACCTCCGACTTGGCAGAGGTTTTAGTTGTATTTTATTGATGTCGATTAATTTACTCCGTGCATCATTTTCTTTAAGATTGGCGAAATTAAAGCCAGAATCACAGAAGCAATACCACAAAGAACAACGAATACCATAAAGAATTCGAATAAGTTGTGGATCTCAAATCCTGCAAAAGTCGGGTTTGCTAAAGGCAATTGAGCTTTTTCAAATGCTGCTGCCTGATCAGCTGTTAAAGTCACTTTTTTATCTAAAACCTCCTGAAGGTTTACTCCGATTTCCTGTGCTTTAGAGAATTTATCACCTGTTGCAGGAATCAATGCTCCTAATGAACCTGCCAATGCATAACCGGCAGCATTAGAAATAAAGAATACACCATATAATAAAGAAGCAAATCTTTTTGGAGCTAATTTTCCTACCAATGATAATCCGATCGGTGATAAGCAAAGCTCACCACAAGTCTGGATGAAATATAATAGCATTAACCATTTGATGGCTAATAATCCTGAGTTTCCAAGATCTTTTACGTTGTGTGCAATAATGAAATAACTTAAAGCAATTAAAGCCAAACCAATCGCCTGCTTCATTGGAGAAACCGGCTCTTTGCCTTTTGCTCTTAATTTATCCCAGCATAAACTGAAAGGAACAGCCAACAATACAACGAAGATTCCGTTGAAAATCTGAACCATAGAAGGCGGCATATTCCATCCGAAGATGTTTCTGTCAGTCTGGTTATCTGCGATGAAGGTAAGTGAAGAACCTGCCTGTTCGAAAGCTGCCCAGAAGAAAATAATAAAGAATGATACGATATAAATTACCCAAATTCTTTGTTTTTCTACTTTATTTTCAGCAGAACTCATAATTAAAAATGCTAAAGAAATACCGGCTGCATAAATGAAAGGGTAAATAATCCCTTTGATTAATTGCCCCATTTCCACAGAATTGAATCCAAATTCTCCTACCAATAAATATCTGAAAGCGAAGAATAAAATAACGAATAAAACCCCTGTAATTCCCAAAGCTTTTCCTGAGAATTTAGCAGTCTGCGTTTCTCCTTCTTCGAAATCTGCACTGGTATTATGTTTTGGTAATCCACCGATAGGTCTTCCTTCTGGCGTTACTACATATTTATTTTTAAGGATAAAGAACGTAATTGTTCCGATAATCATAGCAAGTGAAGCGGCTAAGAATCCCCATTTGAAGGCAAAAATATCTCTCACTCCTGTTGCAGCGTCTTTCACATCTCCTACGTATGGACAAATAAACTGTCCTAAAAACGCCCCGATATTGATTCCCATATAGAAAATCGTGAAAGCAGAGTCTAGTTTTGATTTTTCCTGCTTAGGATAAAGGCTTCCCACCATGGAAGAAATATTTGGCTTGAAAAATCCGTTACCGAAAATAATAATGAATAAAGCCAGCCACATGATCATTTTTGCACTTCCTAAATCTGCGGAAAATGTTGATGCACTGATGAACAGTAAAAACTGACCGATTGCCATCAGCGATCCACCGATTAAGATGGCATTTCTGTTTCCGATATATTTATCGGCAATGAAACCTCCCAAAAGTGGAGTAAGATAACATAAAGCTAAAAATCCACCATAGATGATTGCTGCATCAGCTTCTTTTATTAATAAGGAATTTACCATAAAGAGCGTCAAAAGTGCTCTCATTCCATAAAAGTTGAAACGCTCCCACATTTCTGTTCCGAACAGAACCCATAATCCTTTTGGATGCCTGGAGTTCTTATTCTCTACAAATTCATCCGGTTTCGGACTTAATGCTTCAGTATTATCCATTTTTATTGTTAATTTTTGTTAAGACTAGCAAATATAGTTTTTTTTGTGTTTTCGGCAAGTTTTTAATTTTATATTTGAACCTGTTTAAACTTTTATTTTTCTTAAAAACAAAATAGAGAAAGCTAAATAA
>CBFGVN010000377.1:0-3814 GCA_965651845.1 uncultured Chryseobacterium sp.
AACGGAAACCGGAGAATGGCTTCAGTATACCATCAATGCAAAAGCTGATAAAGCTTATACTTTTGACATTAAATATGCAAGTAACAATGATGCAAAAATCAGAATTGAAGATGCTTCAGGAAAGCAATTGGCAAGCGTTTCATTAAGTTCAACAGGAGGAAATGAAACCTGGAAAACCGCTTCTGTAAAAGGAATCAATCTTAAAAAAGGAGAAAATAAAATCCGAATTATTTTTGAAAGTAACGGCGTAAACCTGAATTATTTTGAAGTAAAATAAAGGATAAAAACTCACCTGAAAAATATTTTATTAATACAAGGCACAGTTCAAATAATTTTAATTATTTTGTCAGAAAAATAATAATTACATGGAAACACAATCTCCTTTTGAACAATTTGATGAATTAAGAATCGACAATGCAGGAAAACTCTTCCTTACAGAAGCGGCAAGATGGACAACATTTTTGGCAATTCTGGGCTACATCGGGATAGGATTTATGATCATTGCTGCACTTTTTATGATGACAATAGGGGCGTCTATAAGCTCATACAACAACATGATGCCGATGGGCGGCGGTGTTTTGTTTTCCCTTATTTATCTGGCGTTTGCGGCTCTTTATTTTATTCCCATCAATTATCTTTACAGATTTTCTTCCAATATGAAATCTGCTTTACGTTCAAATAATCAGGCAGAACTTACAAAAGCGTTTGGATATTTGAAGTCACATTACAAGTTTATAGGAATTCTTACCATTATTGTTTTCGGACTTTACATTCTGGTTATTTTTGGTGCAATGATTGCAGGCATTAGCGGTATCAGATAGATCAAAATTTTTTAAATTAATTATAATCCTTCTGTTTCAGAGGGATTTTTTAAACCCAAATATTATGAAAAAACTAGGATGGTTCCTTCTTTTAATTTCCGCATTTACATTTGCCCAGAATTCGGCTTTACAACAAAAAATTAATTCCATTATTAAAGACAAAAAAGCGACTGTCGGCGTTTCGGTATTAGGCTTTGAAAATGGTTTTAGTTACAACAAAAACGGTGACAAAAAGCTTCCGATGCAGAGTGTTTTTAAATTTCATATTGCAGCCGCAGTTCTGAATTTTGTGGATAAAGGAAAACTTTCATTAGATCAGAAAATTTTACTGGATAAATCCAATTTACTAGAAAATACATGGTCGCCGCTTCGGGATAAATATCCAAACGGAGGCGTTGAAGTTCCTTTAAGTGAAATCATTGAATTCACAGTCGCCAAAAGTGATAACAACGGTTGCGATATTCTTTTAAAATTAATCGGAGGAACTCAGACTGTTCAAAAATTCATTGATTCTAAAGGTATAAAAGACTTCCAGATCAAATATAATGAAGAAGAAATGCACAAAGACTGGAATGCTCAATATCAAAATTACAGCACCACCGCATCTGCCGTTCAGGCTTTGAAAAAATTCTATGACGGAAAACTGCTTTCCAAAAAATCTACGGATTATCTGATGAAAGTAATGATTTCAACATCAACCGGATTAAATAAAATAGTAGAACAACTTCCAAAAAACACGGTGGTGGCAAGAAAAACGGGAGCTTCCGGAAAGAATAAAGACGGCTTAACGGGTGCAGAAAATGAAATCGCGGTCATTACTTTGCCAAATGGCAGGCATTATGCATTAGCTGTATTTGTCAGTAACTCAACGGAAACGGATGCTGTAAACTGCAAAATGATTTCGGACATTTCAAAGACAGTCTGGGATTATTTTAATAAATAAAATATTAACCTTATTTTTAAAACCAATTTAAAATGAAAAAAATATTATTCACACTAGGATTATTTTTGAGTACATTCTTCTTTGCACAGAAGAGTGAAAACTATCTGCAGATCGGCTACGCAAGTATCTGTTGCGGAACCCCGTCTGATAAGCCGGTAATGGATTTTGTAGGCCAGTTTCAGAAAAAGAATAAAATAAAAGAACTTGAGGTCTACAAACAAAGCGGCTTAGGCAGAGAAGGTGAATATAATCTGTATATCGGAATCGATAAACTTTCGAAAACACAGAAAACCAGCTTTATCAAAGGGTTGAAAAAAGCTATCGATGCTCAAAATAGTGCCAGGAGAGAAAACAGAGATGGAATTGTCAATTTTAATGAAACCGAACTGGTGAAAAAAGCTGATCTTTCCAACGCAAGAAATTTAAATATTTATAAAAAATAATTTTAATTAAATAAGGAAAAATGATTCAAAACATTGTAGTTATTGGAGCAGGAACCATGGGAAATGGTATTGCACATACTTTCGCGCAAAGCGGGTTTAAAGTGAACTTGGTAGATGTATCTCAGGAAGCTTTAGACAGAGGGTTGAAAACCATTACCACCAATCTTGACAGAATAATTGCAAAGGGAAACCTTACAGAAGAACAAAAAGCTGAAACATTAGGAAATATCACGACTTTCACAGAACTGAAAAATGCCGTTGGAAATGCAGATCTTATCGTAGAAGCAGCCACTGAAAATCAAGATCTTAAATTAAAAATTTTCGGTCAGATGGACGAATTCGCTCCTGAAAACTGTATTTTGGCAACCAATACTTCATCTATTTCTATTACAAAAATTGCCGCAGCTACCAAAAGAGCAGATAAAGTTATCGGAATGCACTTTATGAATCCGGTTCCAATCATGAAATTGGTTGAAATTATTAAAGGATATTCTACTTCTAAAGAAACTTTTGACTCTATTTATGAAATGAGCAAAACATTAGGGAAAGTTCCAGTAGAGGTAAATGATTATCCTGGATTTGTGGCAAACAGAATTTTGATGCCGATGATCAATGAATCGATCGAGACTCTTTACAACGGAGTTGCAGGTGTTGAGGAAATCGATACCGTAATGAAATTGGGAATGGCTCATCCGATGGGCCCGCTTCAATTGGCAGATTTTATCGGTCTTGATGTTTGTCTGGCGATCTTAAATGTGATGTACGACGGTTTCAAAAATCCTAAATACGCTCCAAACCCATTGCTGGTAAACATGGTAATGGCCGGAAAATTGGGCGTAAAATCAGGAGAAGGTTTCTATGATTACTCAGAAAGCAAAAAAGCTGAAAAAGTAGCGAAAATGTTTTTGAAATAAGAAAGGTGAATTGTGAATAGTCAATTGTTAATTTTTTCAACTGTGGATTCTTAATTTAGAAATTAAATTCATTTCGAAGAAAATTCACTTGCATTGCAAAATTCACTAAATTCACGTTTTCTCATGAAATTTAAAGAAAAATATATTCAGATATCATTGGTCATCATTACTTTAGTGATGACCATTTTGCGTTTTTTACTTAATGAAAAAGGTCGTACAAACCCCGATTCTATCCGGTATATGAGGTTTGCGCACAACCTTCCGGAAATCGACAATACGACTACTCCACTTGGTTATCCGGCTGCCATAAAACTCTTTACTTTTTTTGGCTTTGGTGAATTCTGGAGCAGTAAAATCATTGGAGTTGCAGCATTTCTTTTCATTATTTTCTTCACATGGAAAAAGAAATTTTTCTTTAAAGAATCCATTATTGCATGTGCATTATTCAGTTTTCTGTCTATTTTTTCCTATACGATGAGTGAGGCACTGATATTGCCTTTCGTTATCCTGTTTTTATATGTTTCATCATTAATTATCACCGGAAAATTAGAAAAAGAAAAAGCTGTTTTTTATCTTTCATTAAGTTTAATAGCGATGTATAACATCAGGTACAGTTCGCTCTTCATTATAGGCGGAACCGGACTTTACGGAATCGTTTTCTGGAAGAGAAAATATGCTAAAATATTTACCATT
>CBFGVN010000378.1:0-3814 GCA_965651845.1 uncultured Chryseobacterium sp.
TTAACCTAAAAGCGTATCAGAAATGATGCGCTTTTTATTTAATTTTAGATTAAAGGATAAAAGATAAAAGATAAAAGATTTTTTCATTTATCATTTGCTGAGTGAAACGCCTTTGCGGACGAAATGTTTTCAAACAATTCAAAAAAAAACTTGCGTCCTTTGCGTTAAATTAATAAAAAATACAGTTTTAACCCAAAAAAAGCTCCCAGAATTACCTGAAAGCTTTATTATATTGTAATATGAAAATTAATCTGCCATCACCTCGCCGGACTTTCTATAGACAAAACTTCCATAAATATGTCTTCTTGCAAAACGGCTCGGAGAATCTGCATTCACCATTTTGATATAAGTATTTCTCGGAACACCAATGTATTCATAGATATTTCCGTTCAAATGCTGAACTGTAAGGACCGATTTTTCCAGATAAAAATCCTGAATATTCGATTTGGTGATCGTTTCCGTATATTCTTCCTTAAATTTTTCCTGCGTTTCAGGATTAATGCTCACCAAAAAATGATAGGCTTCAATCACAGATTTACTTTTTTCTTCTGCTTCCAGTTTTCCCGCTTCATCATTGATAAATTTATCAGGATGCGTATCTTTCATCGTATTCCTGTAAATTGTTTTCAGTTCCTTTAAAGTCACATTTTTATCAACCTCAAGAAGCTTTCTGTATTCGCCTAATTTTTTCATAATGGATAATCCTTATTTCGGGGTGCAAAATTAAGGTTTTTAATTGAGAAATTGTAAGGTTTTGATTATTAATGCAAAACAATTTTATTTGATGTGCTTTTTTGTTTCATCTAATAATATTTTTACATGCTTGAAATCCGGATTACTCTCCTGATTTTCTTTTAAATTAAATAACTTGTTTTTACTTGTTACCAAAGCATTAGACATATAAGTTTTAGATATATATTTTGCTAAATCGGGTTGTTGATGCTCATCAAAATAAATTATTATCTCATTAATAATACTTTTTTGAGGTTTCCTGTCATACTTTTTGTAATGATTAGATTCCGATTTTATAATACGGACTATTTTATCGTTTTTATCTCTCATTATTTCTGTTGAATAATTTATTGACCCGATATTTTTATTGTCGCGATTTCTGATCAAGCCGGAACCTTCAATAAGTTGTGTAGTATAATCTCTAGAATAAATATTAATGCTATCCAAATAACTATAACTTTTAAATTTTATTTGGGTTTGTAAATCATTACTTAGCTGTGCTGATAATGATATTGAAATTAAAAGGAATAAAAGTCTCATATTATTTATTTCCATGAAAATATTCATAAGCTAATCCTTCTAAACCTCCACTTTCAGAAATTAAATTATTATCCTCATCAAATATTTTAAAGCTTTCCTGTGAATTTCCAATACTTGAAGAGCCATCCAAACCCAGTAAGATAGTGTAAAAAGTATCTGTCAAAAGATCAGAAATTATCTCTCGTAATTTTTTATTTTGAATTTCATCTAAGTTTAATTCTTCAATTTTTGTTGAAACAAGGGTTCTATGTTCTGATTGAATATCAAAGCATGAATTGAGAATGTTTTGTTTTTCTTGGTAGAAATTTTTTACGAAATCTGTAGTGGTCATTTTTATTTTGTTTATGAACCAATTACTGTAATAGTCTTTATTTCCGATGATTTTTTATGAACTATATTATTTGTCCAGTAAAATTGTGGATCTCCATTATATCCATGGCATCTTACATATAGATTTAGAGCAAGAGTTGTTGGGGTTACATTTGCTGTAAAATCTGAAATTTTTATCCCACCGCTACCATTAAAAATATCTTGTCCTATTAAATTTAGATGTACTAAATAATCTAATTCTCTATCAAGCCTATGTAAATCGTGTATTCCCGAAATTTCTTTTAATTTTTCCACTTCCAAAATGAGTTTTTCAGAAATCATTAAACCATTATCATAAATTGCTTTTATTGAATTTTCGCAAATATATTTTAAGATTTTTGCTTGAGAAGAAGTTATTGATTTAAGAAAATCAATAAAAATTATATTTTCATCATTTTTGTCATCATGGTTACAAGAAGCAGCAAATAGTCCCGACCATAAATCTTGTAATTCATCCTCATCAGTTAATGATGCATTTTCTATAATACCTAAAGCAATTCGAGGATTAATTTTTAATTCTAATTTATTATCTCTGAACTCTAATTTGCTTTGAGATTTCTCTAATACATTGATAATGTTATTTAAACGCCAATGTCTTACTTTATCTCCTAACATTAAACCAAATTCTTCAAATGCTGGTTTGCAAACAAGCTTTAAAAATGATTCCACTCCATCTATCGATTTAGCTATTATAGTGTTTGCGGCATCTCCTAAAGACTTAATTCCTAATATATCTAAGCTGCTATTTTTTTCTTCCATACATTATATTTAACATTCTCTAATATAAAAATAAATAAAAGAAAAAACAAAAAAAGGAGCCCAAAAAGGCTCCCGAAAAAATAAATATCAATAATTAAAGTGTCTCCAAAGCAAACTCCTCACTCGCTTCCCTCGAAGCCTCCACCATCGCAATCAACGCCTTTTCCGTTTCATCCCAATGACGGGTTTTCAAGCCACAATCGGGATTCACCCAAAGTTGCTGTGCCGGAATGACGGCTTGCGCTTTTTTCAGCAATTCCACCATTTCCTCTTTGGACGGAACTCTCGGTGAGTGAATATCATAAACTCCCGGACCAATCTCGTTCGGATATTTGAAATCTGCAAAAGCATTCAACAGTTCCATCTGACTTCTGGAGCATTCAATCGTAATCACATCGGCATCCATGTCGGCGATATTTTGGATGATATCATTAAATTCAGAATAACACATATGCGTATGAATCTGCGTGGCATCTTCCACACCGCTTGCCGAAATTCTAAAGGCTTCAACAGCCCATTTCAGGTAATTCTGCCAGTCAGATTTTCTCAACGGAAGACCTTCACGAATCGCAGGTTCATCAATCTGGATAATTCTGATCCCCGCTTTTTCCAGATCATTCACTTCATCACGAATCGCCAACGCTATCTGTTTACAAGTGATCGAACGCGGCTGATCATCCCGCACAAAAGACCATTGAAGAATCGTTACAGGTCCCGTCAACATTCCTTTTACCCATTTTTGCGTTAAAGATTGGGCATATTCCGACCAATACACCGTCATCGGATTGGGTCTGTGAACATCTCCGAAAATCACCGGAGGTTTCACGCAACGGCTTCCATAGCTTTGAACCCAGCCGTTTTGCGTAAAGGCAAATCCAGCCAATTGTTCTCCGAAATATTCTACCATATCGTTTCGCTCAAATTCTCCGTGAACCAACACATCGATCCCGATTTCTTCCTGCCAACGAATCGTTCTTTCGGTTTCCTGTTTTAATAAAGTGTCATATTGTTCGGCATTCAGTTCTCCTTTTTTGAATTTTGCCCGCCAGTTTCTCACCTCTTTGGTCTGCGGAAAAGAACCAATCGTCGTCGTTGGGAACAAAGGAAGCTGCAATACTTCCTGCTGCGTTTCTTTTCTTATCTTAAAAGGCGAATTTCTCTGTGCATCTTCTTCAGTCGTTACATCAACACGGTCTTTAACGTCTTGATTGTGAATTAATGTTGATATTTTACGGCTTTCAATCGCCTTTTTATTTTCAGCTAAAGCTTGTAATGCATTATAATCCGGATTTTCTGAAGCTAATTTTTTTAAATTAACGATTTCATAGACTTTCTGTTTTGCAAAAGCCATCCATTGCTTGATTTCAGAAGATAAAATGTCTTCATTTTTCTCAGAATCCAGGTCAAAAGGAGA
>CBFGVN010000379.1:0-3806 GCA_965651845.1 uncultured Chryseobacterium sp.
TCAATACCCTGAATTCTCTTTGTATCGAGATGGATACGAGATATGATCTCCTTAAAAATGCGTTCTGTAAAAACCTGAAAGAATACAACAAAAAATTCACGGAAAGAAAACTAAACCCTGAAAACGGACACCGTTACCTTCCCTATATTGTATTGGTGGTTGACGAGTTTGCAGACCTTATCATGACTGCCGGAAAAGAAGTTGAATTACCAATTGCGAGGTTAGCACAGCTTGCAAGAGCAGTGGGAATTCACCTGATCGTTGCGACACAAAGACCGTCTGTAAATGTAATTACGGGTATGATTAAAGCCAATTTCCCTGCTAGAGCAGCTTTCAGGGTAATTTCAAGTGTGGATTCCAGAACGATTCTTGATTCTCCGGGAGCAGATCAGCTGATTGGTAAAGGAGATATGCTTTATTTTAACGGAAATGAAATTTTAAGACTTCAGTGTGCTTTCGTTGATACCCCGGAAGTAGAAAGACTGGCTGAATTTATTGGTGAACAAAAAGGATATTCATCTGCATTCCTTCTTCCTGAATATGTTTCTGAGGATTCTACAAGCACGGTAGGAACTTTTGATCCGAACGAAAAAGATGCTTTATTTGAGGAAGCGGCAAGAATTATCGTGTCTACTCAACAAGGATCTACTTCAATGTTGCAGAGACAATTAAAATTAGGCTATAACAGAGCGGGAAGAATTATGGACCAGCTGGAAGCAAGCGGAATTGTGGGAGGATTCAACGGGGCTAAAGCAAGGGAAGTTCTTATCAGTGACCTTCATTCTTTGGAACAGTTTTTGGAAGACCTGCGTAAATAAAAGGAAAATCGAATGTTGATTTAACTTTCAAACCTTGAGAGTGTCTAAGATTTAAAGATTATAAAGTAAAATGAAAAATATTATTTCAAAAGTTATCGTAAGCGGATTGGTTGTGGGAGCAGTGGGATTAACGAATGCTCAGAAAATTGATGCTAAAGCAAAAAAAATATTAGACGATATTACAGCCAACTACAATTCTAAAAAGAATTCTTATTTCAAGTTTTCCTTCGGAAGCGGAACAAACGGACAGGTTTCTAAAACGGAGCCGGGAATTTACTATGCCGCAGGTGATAAGTATAAGTTGAAAATCATGGAGACAGAACAGATTTTCGATGGCAATAAAATCTATAATATCAATACCGAAGATATGGAGGTAACGGTAGCAAAACCTAACGGGAGCAGCAGCATGTTCTCCCCTATCAATTACCTTTCTTCCTACAGAAACGATTATAACGTAACGTACAACGGAAAGAAAAATGTAAACGGCGTAAATGCTGATTTCATCAAATTGGTTCCGGTAAAATCAAACGGGATAAAATACGTTTATATCTTTGTAGATTCTGCGAAAAAACAAATGGTAAAATTGGAACAGCACGGAAATAATAAAGATGTTGCTGTGATCGCCATTAAAGAATACAAGGAAAATCAGGATCTTGATCCGAATATGTTCTTTTTTGATAAGAATAAATTCAAAAATTATCTGATCACTGAGCTTTAATAGCGGGGAAATTGAATGAACACATTAATTATTATAAAATTTCATAAAATATAAGAGCTGCAAAGAAAACTTTGTGGCTTTTTGATTAATTTTGAGGAATGTTAAAAATACTAGACCGATATATCATAAAGACCTTCTTTGGCCCGTTTTTTTTCATATTTAGTGTATTGTTTTTCATCTTTATTGTAAACATTATCTGGGTTCAGCTGGGGCAATTTATGGGAAAAGGATTGAGTTACTGGCAAATCCTTAAGTTGCTTTTTTATCTTGGGGTAAGCGTTATCAGTATGGTGTTGCCGCTTACGATCCTTTTGGCAAGTATTATGTCTTTCGGAGAATTTGGCGAACGGTACGAGCTCGCTGCGATGAAGGCTGCCGGAATTTCGCTTACACGGGTGATGCTTCCGCTGTTGGGGGTCACCGCGATCCTCTCCATCATGCTTTATTTTTTTTCCAATAATATTATTCCGGATTTCCAGAGGAAGGCGAAAAATATGCTCTTTAATATTGCTCAAACTAAGCCTGCATTGAACTTTACACCAGGACAGTTTATCGATCAGATTCCGGGGTATTTGGTGAAGTTTGACAGGATTTACGGAGCAGAGGGAGAAAATATTGACGGGGTCTTTGTTCACAAAAAGGCTACGACCTACGAAAATCAGCAGTCGATTGTGGCAGAAAAAGGAAAATTTATTCCTGCAGCCAATAAAAATTACCTGAAGCTGGTGCTTTACAACGGATATGTTTATGAAGATAATTTTGCCGGGAAAGCTGATAATATCCGTTTGAAACAACCCGATCAGGCGATTAAATTTGATACTTTGGTTTCTCACTTCGATGTAAGTGAAATCATTAATAAAGCTATTGAAGAAGAAAAAATTACGGATGATTATCGTTTTCAGACCTTCAACGAGTTGAATACGACTATTGATAAAACAAAAAAAGACAACGATAAATTCTTCACGAATGTAAACAATGATGTCCTAAGCCAGACCAATTCTGTAGTGAGCTACATGGATGCAGCACAAAATAGAGCTAAGGCAAAACCAAAACAGCAGCTCAAACTCGACACTGTAAAAGGCGAAAAGAAATTAGAAATAATTAATAATGCTTATAACAGATTAGACAACCTTAAAAGTACTGTAGATTCTAAAAATAATGAGCTCGATCCGGGGATAAAATATTACGGTAAAGTGGTTATTTATCAGCAAAGAATCGTTACCTATTCGTTCACCTGCATCATTTTCTTTATGATTGGTGCCAGTTTGGGATCAATTATCAGAAAAGGGGGAATGGGACTTCCGGTGATTATTGCAATTGTGATTTTCATTATTTTCTACGTCATCAATGTAGGAACGGAAAATATGGCGTGGTCAGGGAAAATTAACCCTTATCTGGCTGCATGGATCCCGAATATTGTCCTCTTCCCTTTCGGTGTATGGATGACATACAAAGCACTTACGGATTCACAATTGTTTGATGCTGAAAAATATAAAGCATTTTTTAAACCTATTATAAAATTATTCATAAAAGAGGAAGAACATAAGAGATATCAATAACTTATTTAAAGTTTTAATAAAAAGATCCGATTTTTTTTCGGATCTTTTTTCATTTGTGCACACTTTTTGTTATGTCTGATATGTAAAAAACATTAAATGAAAAATACAATTCTTATTCTGAGCTTAGTCTCAGTTATTTCGTGTAAAAAACAAGAGTATAAAAACCCTCAGAATGCACCCCACGACAGCCTAACGACTCAAAAGGCTTCAGAACATCCAAAAAATGGTACCAATAAAACTATTGATGATATTAAAAAAGAATATTCTAAGACGAACGCTCTTTTAGCATCAAAAAAACTGGATTCTACTCATTTTAGTTATGCTTGTGAAGACGGAATGGCAGGTGATGTGATTTTCTATTATCAGGACAAAAATCTTAAGGCTGTAAAAAACATCTATTCGGAGGACAGCCATTTTACATCTGTTACAGAATATTATGTAGATAAAGAAAATGTGTACTTTATTTTGAAGCAGGATACCTTATGGAATTTCGATATAAATGCTCCAAAGAAAGCCGATGGAAACTCTGCAACGAAAGATGATATTACAGAAAGCAGAATTTACCTGGCCAACAACAATCCTATCCAATGTCTGGAGAAAAAATATTCAATACGATCTGCTGCAGGAAACAATCCTGATCCTAATAAAATAGAAAATAAGGAAGTAAAATGTGATGTCAGCAAATTAATGGCAACCTATCATTCCATCCTT
>CBFGVN010000380.1:0-3805 GCA_965651845.1 uncultured Chryseobacterium sp.
AGTTCTGTGCAGTTGGTGATAAATTAGATGTTATTGTTCTAGAATTAGACATCCAAGCTAGAAGATTATCTCTAGGTCACAAGCAATTGACTGAAAACCCATGGGATGCATTCGAAACTAAATATGCTGAAGGAACTGTACACACAGGAACTGCTGTAGAAGTTCACGATAAAGGAGCTTCTGTACAATTCGAAGATGCTGAAGTTGAAGCGTTCTGCCCTTCAAGATTATTAGAGAAAGAAGACGGATCTAAAATCAAGAAAGGTGAAACTGCTGATTTCAAAGTAATCGAATTCAACAAAGAATTCAAGAGAGTTGTAGTTTCTCACACGGGTATCTTCAGAGATGAAGAGAAGAAAAATGCAAGAGAAGCTTCTAATAATAGATCTAACAATGTATCTTCTTCTTCAAACGAAGAGAGATCTACTTTAGGAGATATCGATGCATTAGCAGAATTGAAAAGAAAAATGGAAGAAGGTAAATAATCTTTAAACCATTTATAATATTAAGCCACTCTTTTTGAGTGGCTTTTTTTTTATTCTTGAAAATTGAATTTATAACTTAATAAAATTTATTTTTTTAAATATATCACTAAATAAAGAAAAATTATTATTTTTAACTGAATCAAAAACAAATTAACTATGAAAAAAGCATTTCTATTATTGCTTATGACATTTCTTATGTCATTAAACATCTCAAAAGCCCAAACACCCGGCGCCGGAACCGATTTTATCATCTGTATCGACAATAGTGCTTCCATTGGCAGCCAGGCTTATGAGGAAATGAGAACCAGTGCTAAAAAACTTATCGAGAAAGTATTAGCCTGTAACCCAAAAAACAGGGTAAGTGTGGTACACTATGGAACAGCTTTGCTGGGTAGCTCACCAAACCACCCGATTATTTATATCGAATCAGATTTTACAAATAATATTGTCACAGCTCAAAATTTTGTAAGAAGATTAGATGTTGGAGATCATTTTCATGAAGCTTTAGGGCTCGTCGGAAACGCTTTGGATGGAACTCCCAATCCGGATATTGTAAGTCCTCAGACTACTTTACACAGGGATCCTTCAAATTCTTTTGTCTTTATTTTGTTCACGGATGCAGGAAGGGCAGGAGGAGATCTGGTAAGCGGTTCCTATCTTGTAAATTACTATGACACGACTTATGGTGATCCGGCTGCATTTAAAAATGTAACGGTATTCAAAAGAGACAGAAAAACAAAATTTGCAGTTGTACATGTGAGTTATGACAGTTATTCAACTGAGGCTGCGGCATCTATTGCAAGTGCGGGAGGCTCTTATTTCGGGACAGTTGAAAATAATACCGATGATCCGGATTTCGGAATTTCTCCAAGATTATATTTCGGAAAACCTAGTTTCTTATTAACGCCGGACGAAATCACAGAAATCACGAAAGGTGTTTGTGAAAACTCAGGTGGCGGAAGTATAGAAATGTATTATGAACCAAATGCTTGCGGCGGATTTAATAGCGTACAGTCAGTTTTCGGAACTTATGATTTACCTTCCGGGGCAACGCTTATAGGGTTAAACTTATCAATAGTAAGCCTTACAACAGGTGATGAATATCCGGTTTCTTACAACCCTACATTGACTCCTCCAAATGAATTCTGGCAATGGATGACAGCTGCAGATTTCAGCAGTGTTCCGCCAAGTGTTTTAACGGGACAGTTTAAATTCTTACTGACATTAGCCTATGAAGTAGGTGGTCAGACATATTATACATCCAGTTGGAATACCTATCCTTTCTTTAGTTATGATATCAATTTCGACTGCATGAAAGGTGTTCCAAATACTCCGCTGTTAAAACAGAAAAATAGTAATAATGAGTTTAAACTAGATAGAAATGCTGATCCAAACCATTACAAAAAGAATTTGGTAGCAGTAGAACAAAAACTACAGCTTACTCCGAATCCTACCAATGGAATGTTTAAAGTTATTTTAAATAAAGGAATTGAAACAGGGAAATTACAGGTTCTTGACCTGAATGGAAATACAATTTACAGCACATCATTTAATAATGAAAAAGAAGTAAACGTTGATTTACATTCTCAAAAAGAAGGGATTTATATCATAAAAATCATTTCTGATCAAAATATAATTTATACGGAAAAAATTATTAAGAGATAATCTTAATCAATAGAAAGAATTTAATTTAACGGCTGTCATTTGACAGATTTTTTTAAAGGAATTTACAAATAATGTAATAATTTGACTTAAAAATAAAAATAATGTAATAAAAGTTGTGTTTTGATATTGATAATTTGTAGATTAGCAAAAAATATTAGTGTGTATGAAAAAGTTAGCTTTACCCCTTTTATTTGCCGTATCGGCAATTTTTCCATCCGTTTTATATGGACAGGATAATGAGAAGTTGATCAAAAATTATATTTCTCAAAATAAAATTAGAGAATATAAAAAATCTGATCTTACGAATTTTATCATTGATAATGTTGATCCTTCAAAATCAATGAGTGGCAGTATTGTCAAATTTATACAGACCTATAATGGACTTCCTATTTATAATGCTGCAGGTACAGCTATTGTAAGGGATAATAAAATTATATATTATTCGGATAATTTTTTAAAAGACTATCATTCGGCCGTTCCGAATAATGTCTTGATAAGCAAGACTGCAGCACTTCAAAAAATATCACAAAATCTGCAGAAACAAAAAGTTGAAAATTACCCGATACTTGGTTTTTCTGATGCAGAACCAGACAATCAGCATGTTGCTAAACAAAGATTAGTCTATGCTGAAGATGGCGGAGATTTGAAACTTGCCTATCAGTTTTCTCTTCCTGAACCGGATTCTCCGAATTACTGGGAGATTTTAGTAGATGCTGCTAACGGAAATATCATCAGTAAGCTTGACCTGAACTTATCTTGTCATTTTAATGATGATGCTTATTCACATGATCATACGAATGGTCACACTAATTTTATGGGACCAATGAACAGGACTCAGCAAAGTTTTTCATTCCTGGCTCCCGACAATGCTTCTTATAATATTTTTGCTTTACCCTTGGAAGCTCCTACATTTGGACCGAGATCCATTGTAAATAACCCTTGGATTCTTACGGCTTCTCCAGAAGGCTGGCATTTTGACGGTACTACTCGATATACCAATACAAGAGGAAATAATGTATATGCTTATGAAGATACAGCCGCAACAAATCTACCGGGCCTTTCTCCTGATGGTGGCGCCGCAAGAAATTTTGATTATCCATACAGTACGAACGGGACTCCTGCGAATAATCAAAATGCCTCAATTACGAATTTATTTTACTTAAATAATAAAATCCATGATATTTTTTACATGTTTGGATTTACGCCTGTTGCCAGAAACTTTCAGCAGACAAATTTTGGACTTGGAGGCCTTGGAAATGATTATGTAAATGCAGAAGCACAAGACGGAGGTGGACTTAATAATGCAAATTTTGCCACTCCTGCTGACGGAAGCAAACCTAGAATGCAAATGTATCTTTGGTCTACTAAAAACAAAATGTTTTTCTATAATGCACCTGCTACAGCTGTACCTAGAGAGCCTAGTGTAGGAACGGCTTCTTTTGGTAGCCCTTTAAATGCTACTGGAGTTACGGGTGATGTGCAGCTTTCATCTGTTTTAGATGGGTGTACAGCTCTTCCTGCAGCATCTCTTACCGGAAAGATAGGGTTGGTAGAAAGGGGAACATGTACATTTGTAGTGAAGGTTAAAAATTTACAGAATGCCGGAGCCACTGCAGCGATCATTTATAATAATACAGCAAATGGATCAACACTGG
>CBFGVN010000381.1:0-3793 GCA_965651845.1 uncultured Chryseobacterium sp.
TACAAAGACTATATTAAAGAAGAACTTCCAGCTTGGAGGTTCTTTTTTTGCCTTAAAATGATGTCGATAAATATCTACAGGCTATGCGATATATATCGACAATATTTATTGGGATGATATATTGTTCTGACCCTATCTTTGTATCAACAAAAAGGATAAAAAAAAATTATTTAGAAAAGATAACTAAGATGATCTTTGGTTTCTCAAGAAACACAAATGATGAGAAAGAATCAAAGATCTCTAACACCACAAATGACACTAAAAAAATTAAACCTCCGAAAACTTTCGGAGGTTCTTTTGTTTTTAATTACTGACCTAAGAAACAAAACGTAATTAAAAACGATTTTATTGAAAAATTTACTACAGTCATTTTATTTACGATCAACCTTTATTCTTTTTCTTTGTCCAGTTTTTTATTCTATTGTAGTCTAAAAAGTACGTTAGTTTTAAAGAAAAATTATTCACAGTCGGTTCACTGAAAAGCATATCGTAATTTTTTGTCACATTCAGTCTCGATATTTCCAGATAATTTGAAGTGGCATTTCTGTACAATAAAGTCAGCTGGCTTCCCGGAGCAAACCACCAGGAAAATCTTAGGTCTACATTCCAGGCGTTGTATGTTCCGTTGAGATTATTGGTGAAATTATCCGTATTGGTAAGGCTTCCGTCCTGATTTAAAGTATAAAATTGTTTATAGGTAACATCCGAAAAATAATGTCTGAAAGTAAGGGTAAGAGCTGTTTTTTCGTTAAAAGTATACTTGGAGGTTAAAGCATTTTCGTACGTATTTCTCTGTCTTCTTCCGATAAAAATATCCGTATCACTTTTTCCTGCAAACCCGGTTTCATTATTGCTGAAACTAGGATTAAAACTCCAATTTATGTTGAATTTATCTGAAAATCTGTAACGGAGTCCGAAGTTGGTGAATATCTGATTTCTGCCTTTTTGGTCGAAAGCATAATAATCTACCGTGAAGTTATACTGAAGTTTTTTTCGCGTATCACTTTCAAACCAAACCCACGAATCAAAATATCCCGGAACTTTAAGGTGTCTTCCGAAGGTTCTCGGTTCGTAAATATCATTTTGTCCGAGTGGGGTAAATTCAATTCCGCCCCCGAAGTTTCTGAAGTTTTTATCGGTGAAACTATTATTATGATTAAAAACAAAATTTTGGAAAATAAAAGGTTCTAATCTATGGTAATAATTTAAATTAAAATTTAGGTAAATATTATTAAAAGTTTTTGTAGGCTGCAAAATCCTGTAGCCGTACCAGGCATTATAATTCGCAAAATTGGTTTTGGTGGAAAACCCAACATCATTGATATCCCAATCCTTTGTCGTCACATTTCCGTTGATCGAAAAACGGTGCTTTCCTGCAATTTTTTCAAAGCCTGCTTCGCCGCGAGTACCGAATTTCGTTTCGCCATTCATTACCCAGCTTCCTTTCAGGCTTCCGAAGGTTTTGTAGGTGTTTTTCTTATTGTTGAGATCCCAGAGAATTCCTGTTGCATTGGCATCCCGGAAGCTGCCGTCTCTCGTTACATTCGTATTCACCAACGATACAGAAGAATTTCCGCTAAATCTTTGATCAAAAACCAAAACATTATAATTAGTCCAAGGTTCTACGACTTCTTTTCTTGTTTCGCCCGTTTCATTATTCACAATCGTAGCTTCCATTCTCTGAGTGACCCCGTTGAAAAATCCGATTCCCAGACCTTTTTTTGTTCTTCCGGAAATTTTAAAAGCATTAAATAACTTTACTTTTGAAGGGTATTCCGTGACTTCTTCGTTGGCGGCGATGGTCGGATAAGCTGATGGTTCTCCACCGACTCTTCTTGAGTAAAACATTCCGCCTTTGCTGAACAATTCGGTGCCTTCGGTAAAGAATGTTCTCTGCTCAGAAAACTGCTGTTCAAAAGGTGTTAAATTTAAAATAGAATTATCAAAATTGGCCTGCCCAAAATCAGGAATCAAGGTCATATCAAATGTGAAAGCATCATTAATTCCGTATTTTACATCCATTCCACCATTGAAATTGGCTGTTGTTTTTCCGTCGAAACTATTAATATAAGTCGAAAAATAAGGAGTAAAAGACAGTCGGGTAGGAGGATTGATGTTTTCAATACCCTGCAAAACACCATCGAATAAAGTATAAGAATTCTTGGCATTGTCTACAAAATTCCAGTCGTATGACGCTTTAATTCTCTGAATTCTGCGGAAAATATTCATTCCCCATTCCTGAACATTGCTTTTCGGAAACCTCAATTCAGAATAAGGAATTTTTATTTCCACAGACCAGCCTTTTTCATTGATTTTTGCACCGCTGTACCAGATAGAATTCCATGTGTCATCTTCACCGTCGGTTGTCAATTTTGCGTCAAACTGCACGCCTGCTGCTGTCACTACAAATTCTAAACTTTGTTGTTTATCATTATAGCCGTTTAATGCAACTCCAAAAAAATCATCATTACTGATGCCGTCTCTTTCTGTAAGTTCTTTGGCTATTTTTCCCGGGGTGGGGTCGTACATCTGTGCTCCGAAATAAATTCCTGTATCATCATATAAAATTTTAACTTCCGTTTTTATGGAGTCGGCTTGTGGCTTTCCGTTGTTGGGATTTCTTTCGATAAAATTGGTTGCGATCGGGGCATTTTGCCATTCTGCATCATCGAGAATTCCGTCGATTTTTGGTGAGGAGGTCGTTTTTGTGATCGCTATTTTTTTTCTTACAATATTGTCGTTCTCCTTTTTCTGGGCATAGGTGAAAACAGAGAACAAAACAATACCAATAATCATCAATTGAGTTTTCATGGTCTTAGATCTTAGCGTTTATACAATGAAGACAATTAAGTTCTAAAATATATTACATACCACAAAAAATGTCTGTAAATTTTACAGACATTTCATAGTTTTGAAAAACTAATTATATGTTTATTTTGAGAATTTCAAAGGATATTTTACATTCTTTATCTCATCAATACTTGCTTTTAAAGAACCTACGGCTAATTCGGCCTTCAAGAGCATCGGGATATGATTGGCATCATTGGAAACCCACATCGTTACGCCTTCTTTTTCTTTAAAAACCCTGCCGCTTTTTACGGAAGGAATAATTTTTAAACAATTAATAGTTCCGAATTTTGTTTTCAGGTTTTCGGTTCCTACCACTTTCAGCTGGAAAGGAAACATTTCGTCGTCGATCCAGACATTCATGTTGATCACTGTTCCTGTTTTTAATTCACTTGGGCTTTTGCTTCTCAAATAATAAAAACATGAAAGCATATCCTGAACTCCTTTTACCGATTTAATGACTTTTGATCCGTTGGCAGGAGTTTTTTTATCCGTTAAAATAAGGGTATTGTTATCATGATTGAAAACCGTTTCATAATGCTGGCGGTAACTTCCTTCTTTTACATTTCTTACATAAAAACTCGGAAGTCCTGTTTCTACATTAATGAAGCTTTCGTACAAATCTTCTACTTTGAAAAAGGCTTTTACAGCTCCGGTAGTTTCGCCCGTTCCTTTAGCATAAAGATGCGGAACACCTTTATAAGTTGTTTTTTGTGTAATGAGAGTAGCTGTTCCGGCATTCAGGAATCCGTAGTGAATTCTGAATTTGATAGACTCCCCATCTGCAATATTATCTATTTGGGCAAATCCTAAATAGAATACAAATATTGTTAAAAGACTTAAAAGTTTCTTCATAGTTAGAGTTTTTACAAAAACACTGCCAAATTTAAAATCTTTGAAATTTTAGGGTTATTTGACAAATCTCAGTTTTTTATTTAGACTGAAT
>CBFGVN010000382.1:0-3784 GCA_965651845.1 uncultured Chryseobacterium sp.
CCTCAGGAGAATTTAATGAAAAACAGATATATAGTTGACAGATATAATAAAATAAAAGGCTACGAAAATATATATGCAATCGGGGATATCGCTTACATGGAGACACCAAAATATCCGCAAGGTCACCCGCAGGTTGCCAATGTAGCAATTAATCAGGCAAAAAATTTAGGAAAAAACCTTTTAAAGAAAAGCGTTCATGATTGGGTGGAGTATGAATACGACGATAAAGGATCTTTGGCAACCATTGGAAAACACAGGGCTGTTGTAGATTTACCGTTTATAAAATTCCAGGGATTTCTGGCATGGTATTTCTGGATGTTTTTACACTTAATGCTTATTTTGAGCGTAAGAAATAAACTGGCCGTATTTTTCAACTGGATGTGGAGCTACTTCAATAAAGATTCTTCTTTACGATTAATAATTTTGCCTAATAAGAAAAACGAAACATTACAATGAGAATTGATATTATAAGCGTACTTCCGGAATTGATGGAAAGTCCGTTTCAGACTTCTATTTTAAGAAGAGCGATGGATAAAGGATTGGCAGAAGTACACTTTCATCATCTGAGAGATTGGGCCACGAACAAACACAGGCAGATAGACGACGAGCCTTACGGGGGCGGGGCAGGAATGGTAATGATGGTAGAACCATTGGACAAGTGTATTTCTGAACTGAAATCTCAAAGAGAATATGATGAGGTGATTTATCTTACTCCAGACGGAATTACTTTAAATCAAAAAATTGCTAATACGCTTTCTATTAAAAATAATTTGATCTTTTTATGTGGTCATTATAAAGGAATAGATCAGCGTGTGAGAGATCTTCATATCACAAAAGAAATCTCGATCGGAGATTATGTTTTGACGGGGGGAGAACTGGCTGCATGTGTGTTGGCAGATTCTGTGATTCGACTGCTTCCGGGTGTTTTGAACGACGAGCAAAGTGCATTGACGGACAGTTTTCAGGATGATCTGTTATCTCCGCCGATCTATACAAGACCGGAAGTGTATAAAGGACTGGAGGTTCCCAAAGTTCTTTTAAGTGGAAATTTTGGCAAAATTGAAGAATGGCGTCATGATGAAGCAATAAGGATTACGAAAGAAAAACGTCCCGACCTGCTAGGAAAATGATCGTTAAAATTTGTTAAATAAGAATTATTTTTCTATTTTTAAAAAAAATAAGTTTAGAATGGAATAAAAATTGCTCACACCCAATTTATGATTAAAATTTAGCTTAAATTAGTAGTAATAAATAATTTTTATTCTAATAAATTTAAGTTTAATATATTTTTTTAATTTTACTTTAATCAGTGATAAAAAAGAATAATTAAAAATTTTAACCTAATATTATTCGATAGATTTTTATTTTTTGTTAAGTATGGTGTATTTTGAATAAAAAATTAATGTGAAAAATATACAAAATAATTAATGATATATTAAAAAAAATAATAAATTTACATTCTGAAGTTGAGATGTAAATTTTAATTTTAAGAAATACGTGTTGATGGAGCTGTTCAGTTTTTACAACGTTGAAAATTTATTTTTACCGGATCCTAAGCCGAAACATAAGTTAGACCCCACAATATCGGGGCTCAGGAATTGGGACGAGAAAAAATATCAAAACAAGCTCTTTAAAATATCACACGTTTTTCAGCTGATGAAGGAGGAAAATGGTGTATTGCCTTTTATGATCGGTTTGTCCGAAGTTTCCGGAAGGAAAGTGTTGGAAGACCTTGTGAAGATGGAACCTTTTAATTCACAGTATGGGATTGTCCACTACAATTCTATGGATGAAAGGAATGTAGATGTAGCTTTATTGTATGATGTGAATAAGATCGAAGTGATAGACTCACAAACTATTACTTTTTTCTTTGAAATAATAAAAAAAAACACAGAAAACTACGACACAACTAGGGATGTACTTTATTCAAAAATAAAATATAAAGGAGAGGTCATTAATGTTTTTATCGCGCATCTTCCCTCTAAGCGGGAGAAAGATATTAATAAGCCCAAAAGAGCCTTTATACTTAATGAAATTCGGGGGCGAATTTTGAATATTGTCAATGAAGAGAAAGAACATGTGATTTTGTGTGGTGATTTTAACGAAAACCCAGATGATGAAAATTTAGTAAAAATTCTCTATGATGACGCGCATGGAAAGGTTTTAGAAAATCCTTTTCAGCAGTTATTTTCCACAAGAAATTATTCTACTTTTCATTATAAATCTGGACTGCTGTTTGACCAGATCATTTTGTCGAAGTCTTTCTTCACAAAACAATCTGCTCTGTATTTTCAGAACGCGGAAGTATTCCGCTCAGAAAAAATCAGCAGCCGGAACAGGAAATTTGAAGGCCGGCCCTTCCGAACCTATGCAGGTACACGGTATTTGGGAGGATACAGCGATCATTTTCCGGTTTTCGTGAGTTTCAAAAAAGATGGCACAACGTAAAAACATGAATAATAAAAAAAGTAGAAAATGAAAAATTCAAGCAACACAAACTATCATTTAGATTCAATCGACAAGGAAATCATTTACATGTTGATGGACAATGCTAAAACGTCATTAGCGCACATTTCGAAAAATGTTGGAATTTCAACAACTGCCGTTCACCAGAGAATTAAGAAACTGGAGCATGCAGGTGTAATTGAAAACTCAATTTCATTCTTAAATCCTAAAAAAATCGGATATAAGGTTATTTCGTATATTGGTGTATTCTTGGATCAGCCAAGTAACTATCCTGATGTGGTAAAATCTTTAAAAGATATTAATGAAGTAGTGGAAGCTCACTATACAACTGGTAATTACACAATCTTCCTGAAGGTTCTTTGCAAGGATAACGATCACTTGATGCAGATTCTTAGCAAACTTCAGAAACTAAAAGGAGTAACAAGAACAGAAACTTTCATATCTTTGGAACAAGGTATTTACAGACAATTGAAAGTATAACAGATTATGAATATTGCTCAGTATTTGGATTCAACTTATTTGAAAACACCCACACAATCGGGGCTTTCAGATGAAGAAACTTTACAGGTAGATAAAGATCTTGCCCAGGAAGCGATCGATAACGGAATTTTTGCCGTCATGATTCGTCCGGATTATGTATCTGAAATCAAAAAATATCTTAAGGAAAGGAATTCAAATGTTGTGGTAGGAACTGTAATCGGTTTTCACGAAGGAACCTATTCCATCGACGAAAAACTGGCAGAAGCCTCAAAAGCAATAGCCGACGGAGCCGATGAATTGGATTTTGTTATTAATTATAATGTATATCTGAAAGGAAATCTGAGTTTGGTAAAAGAAGAATTTGTAAAATGTACACTGTTGTGCGTGCAGCATCATAAAATTGCAAAATGGATTATTGAAATTGCAGCTTTATCTGATGAACAAATTGCAGACCTTACTAAAAACATTTCCAATTGGGCAGAAGAAAACTTTTCTGAAAACGACCTGTCAAAAATTTTCATAAAATCTTCAACGGGCTTTTATAAAACTACCGGTGGAAAGCCTAACGGAGCAACATTTGAAGGTATAAAAATTATGCTTGATAATGCCGGGAAACTTCCTGTAAAAGCTGCAGGAGGGGTAAGAACTCCCGAAGATGCGGAAAAAATGATCACTATGGGCGTAAAAAGAATAGGAACTTCTTCAGCATTGGCTTTAATTAAAAATCAGTCTGCCTCTGAAGGTTATTAATACAAAAATATTTATTTAAGATAATGCAAAAAGAAAGAGGCTGTCTCAAAAGGGCAGTCTCTTTTCGTGTTGAGTTGAAAAAAAAGAT
>CBFGVN010000383.1:0-3776 GCA_965651845.1 uncultured Chryseobacterium sp.
ATGGGAAAGTTTTTTGCCGTTATTTTAATGTTGGCGGGTTATTCCATTATTGCCGTTCCTACGGGAATTGTAACGGCTGAGATGCGCAACAAAAGGCAAAACCTGGAAAAGATATGCGAACAATGCGGAAATGAAGATATTGATGATGATGCAAGGTATTGCAAGCAGTGTGGCAAGAAATTAGCTTAATACTTATTATCACTTTAATATATTAACCAAATACCGCAAAAATCATGGAACCGAAAAAGAAAAACAAACCCAACAGTTTAGTAGTTATACTTTTTGTTTTAGTTGTACTGATGGTTATCGTCTATTTTATCCTTGTAACATTTTTCCCGGCCGTTTTCTCAAGTCTGAATACTGGTGATCTGCAGCCCGTACCTAATAAATAAATTTTTAACAAACATACAAAAAGGTGGCAAATTGCCACCTTTCATCATTGTACTATAAACTAAATATTACTTTAACAGCTATTGTGGTCAGCTGCTCAACCATCTTGGTTATAAATTAATCAATACACTCTTATCCCGATCTTCACATACAATCTTAAAAACTTTTAAAATATCAGAATAGAAATTCATTTTTACATTAATCCTGAAGCAATTTTAAGAACTTGAAATTTTTTTTCAAAAAAAATTGTTGAAAAAATTTGTTTTAATTTCATCATCACATTGTGAGAATATTTACAATTTTATTTTGAAATTAAATATGAATTAATCATTTTAATATTTTTGATTAAAATAAACACACACTTATAAATAAAATTATAATTCACGGAAAAATATTTTTAATCATAAAAAAAGACGACTCTAAGAGCCGCCTTTATTTTTTTCTATAAAGTTTGATTATTTCTTAATTGTTTTAATAGTCTGCTTAGAACCATCTTTCATATTAAGAGTTACCAAATACATTCCTTGTTTCAATTCTGCCAAATGAAGCACTGAACCAGGATTCTCTATCTGTCTTACCAATCTTCCGGCAATATCAGAAATATAAACCGATTTTACATTCGCCGAATCTGAGATATTCAACACATCTGAGAATGGGTTCGGATAAAGCTTAATCGTATTTTTGTTTGCCTTCACATCAGAAGTTGCCAACACTCCTTTGGTAATATTGATGGTTAATGCTCCATACGGCTCAACAGACCAACCACAGTACTGCCCAACGTTGACATAATCAGTGTTTCCTGCAAGCTTAGGAATAGATACTGTTTCCGTACCTCCCTGACCTCCGTCATCCACTGTATTTTCGCAAGATAAAGCTGAGCAGTTTCCGCTGAAAACACCAATCTGAGGGTCAAAATCGCTTCCTGCCGGCATTGTAACTGTAATATTGAATGTATCGCCATCTCCTACGAAAGTAAACCATGTACCGTCATTCATATCATTGTTTGTACAAGCCGTAATCATTCCTCCGTTATTGGTAGCACCTGCACCGTCATTTTGTATATAAGTATACGGGAAGGTAGAAGCTACTAATGCTCCGGAACAGTCGTCATTTGCCGGTGGTGGAGGGAATGTTCCTACACAGATGTCAAAACTTTGGTTGCTTCCATTGTCATAATAACTGTACACTCTTACAAGATAAGTTTCTCCTACTGTAAGACCTGTGACAACTCCTGAAGCCGGATCTGAACATAAAATGCTTGATAATGCACCACATCCTCCACTGAAAACCTGGAAGTAAGTATCCGTATCATCCGCATTTGTTCCTACCGATTGAATATTCAGAAGAGAAATTTTATGCGTAGGAGCTGTTGCTACAAATTTAAACCAAACATCATCATCCGGATTTCCATAACAAGGATCAGGAATAGTTCCGGAATCTGTAGCTCCGATGGTATATCCAGGTGTTACGGTTCCGCAGTTCAGATCAGGGTTTACCGTTAAAGTAATTGCAGTTACACATTCATCATTCGTTGGCGGCGGCGGTGCACTTTTAAATGACATTTCTGTACATCCTGAAGATTCTCCCCCAGGTCCTACTGCCGTTACTTTCATATAATGCATTGTATTGGGTGCCAATGGTGCAGATGGTGTGTAAGAATTGGTAGCTGCAGATACTTGATTTGCAACATCTATTCCACCCGGAGTAGTACCTATTGAAACTTTGTAGCTTGTAGCTCCTGATGAAGCATTCCATGTAATAGTAGGTGTTAAAGGCACAAAAGTCGCATTATTACTTGGATAAGTAATTAGCGGACAAGCCGGAATCGGACTCGCTGTTAATCCTAAAATAGTTACAACAGATTTATAATTCTGCAATTGTGCATCCATTGTAGGAGGAGATGCAGGATCCGGATCTGTGTAATCGTTTTTGTAATAAAGAAGAGAATTTGCTGCTCCCGGATACACATAGATTACCTCATCGTAATCATTAGTATCATATCCGGAAGAGTTTTCTTCCGCAGCCAACACCAAATTATCTGTGTTGTTGTACGGGAAAGGCGTGCTAAAAGTAATTTCAATCACACCATTTGTATTGGTAGCAGTTCCTGAAAACACTTGTGTTAATTGTGCTAAAGGAACCCAGTCCGTATCCGAAGTAAACGAACTTTTTGTAGTATGTCCCAGATATACTACCCATTGCGAAGAACTTGCAATAGACATTGCCGGATCCATATAGAACTTCAGTCCTGTGATGTTTCCTGCCGCATTGGCATTGATTTCCTGCTTGGTATAAATTTGCTGCACATACGAATAACCATAATAGGTACTGATTGGAGCAACTCCAACCTCGGTGCTTCCAGCGCCCAAATCTATTTGAGCCGAGAGGGTCATACTTAAGAACAATAAGCATGAGAGTAGAAATTTTGTCATAAACTAATATATTTTGCTGATTTAACTGCTAATTTAATAATAAACTTCGTATATGAGCATTAATAATAAGATTTTTTTCCAAAAAAAATAGCGACTAAAAAATTAGCCGCTATGGTTATTTATAATAATAATCAAAAATTATTTTTTAATTGTTTTTATCGCTTGCTTAGAACCGTCTTTCATTTCTAAAGTTACGATATACATTCCTTGTTTCAATTCTCCCAACTGAAGGGTTGAACCAGGGTTTGCAAAGTTTTTCACCAATCTTCCTGAAACATCTGTTACTAAAACATTCTTCACATTAGCTGTGTCAGAAATATTCAATACTTCAGAGAATGGGTTAGGATATAGCTTAATGTTATTTTTAGCATCACTTTTCACTTCGTTTGTTGCCAAAGCTAATGATGAATCGTATGCGGAAATTTTAAACTCACCATCTGTTACACTGGTATTTCCTGTATATTTCCAAACACTGATGTATAAAGTAGCTCCCGGCGTCTGGCCTGTAAGATTAATTAAAGAGAATAATCCGTCTGTAGAATCATCGTCGTCACATTCTATTAATGTAAGAGAACCACATGTTCCGGAATATACTGACATTACAGTATCTGTAAGTGTTGATCCACTCACACCTTTTGTTTCCAGTGACAGATTCCCACTTGCAGGAACCACTACGGAATACCAGACATTATTATTTGAAGATGTCTGACAAGTGGCCACAGAATTAGAAGTAGAATTTACGTTTGTTCCGGTAATTGCATTCTGATCGAAAGTTCCTCCCGGAGTTAATGAAATTGCTCCTCCACATTCATCATTAGCAATCGGTGCTGTAGCAATCGTTGTGAATTTTCTTTCTGTACAGGAAGCACTTGTGGCACCTCCGGCGTAAGCATTAACAGTATAAAAATAATCTGTATTTAAACTTAATGGTGAAGAGAAAGTATATGAAGTGAC
>CBFGVN010000384.1:0-3766 GCA_965651845.1 uncultured Chryseobacterium sp.
AAAACGTTCCCAAATTCCAAAATCGGAAATGTTTTGAAATATGGAGATGGAAGTGAAGGGCATCCGATTCCTGAGCCAGCAGAAAATATTCAGCATGCACATTTTGAAATCGATGGCTACAGTTTCTTCTGCATGGATAATTCTTATGATCACAAATTTGATTTTAATGAAGGAATTTCAATGGTTGTCATGACTGATGATCAGGAACAGACCGATCATTATTGGAATACCCTGACTTCAGACGGAGGAAGAGAGAGTATGTGTGGCTGGCTGAAAGATAAATATGGTTTCAGCTGGCAAATCGTTCCGAAAAGATTAATCCAGCTAATGAGTGACCCGGATCAGGGAAAAGCGCAGAAAGTGGTTCAGGCAATGATGAAAATGCAGAAAATTGTGATCAAAGATTTGGAAGACGCATATAATTCTTAATATTGGATGGAAGATGGAAGCGGGAGGCCGGAAGTTGATTTGCTTCCATTTTTTTCTTTTCGGCTTGTTGTTTGATGCTATTTAGGGAAAAGATTTGCTTATGAAAACACAGAACAAGTCAGACTCTAAATCAAAAGTGCCTAAAGAAGGGCTATTTCCTGAAATTATTCGTGAAAATTATCAGGGAAGTCAGAAATTACTCAACAAAAAAGCTGTAAGTTCCGGTGGAGACAGTGGAATCGGACAGGCGGTTGCCGTTCATTTTGCGAGAGAAGGGGCAGATGTTGCAATTATTTATAAAGAAAGCGACGACGATGCCAAGGAAACCAAAAAACTGGTTGAAAAAGAAGGTCGGGAATGCCTTGTAATTAAAGGAGATATTACCAAAAAAACGTTCAGGGCAAAATGCCTGGAAAAGATCAAAACGGAGTGGGAAAACCTGGATATTCTGATCAATAATGCCGGAATTCATACTTCAAAAGATGCCCTTGAGAAAGTTTCCGACGAACAGATTCAGGAGACTTTTAATACCAATATTATTTCAATGATTTCTTTTACAAGAGATTTTTTACCGATGATTAATAAAGGAGGGAGAATCATTTGTACAACATCTGTTACTGCATATCGGGGAAGCGATCATCTCATCGATTATGCTGCAACGAAAGGCGCTATTTTATCTTTTATCCGCTCACTTTCGACGAATCTTGCGGAAAAGAAAATTTTGGTTAACGGAATTGCTCCGGGCCCTATTTGGACACCACTTGTGAAAGAAACTTTTGAAGATATTTCCACATTCGGAAAAGATACTCCGCTGAAAAGGGCGGGTCAGCCTTCGGAAGTTGCTCCGGCTTTTGTTTTTCTGGCTTCTGAGGACGCCAATTACATTACAGGAGAAGTTATTCACATCAATGGAGGAGATTTCGTTGGAGGATAACACTCTTGGAAGTTTGGGAATGCTTTAATTTGAAAAACATTAACCTTAATCTTAATTTTAATGGAAAAATTATCGTTTGAAATTCAGATAAGTGCACCGCCGGAAAAAGTTTGGAGTGTGCTTTGGGATGATATTTCTTACAGACAGTGGACTACGGCTTTCATGGAAGGCTCATTTTACCAAGGAACACTGGAAGAGGGAAGTATTGTGAAATTCTTTGATCCGAATAACAATGGAATGTACAGCAGGGTTGAGAAAAATATTCCTAATAAGGAAATGAAATTTTTGCATCTTGGAGAGATCTATAATGGTGTTGAAGTCACCCAGGAATGGGGAGATGCAACGGAGGCTTATATTTTGGAAGAAAATGAAGAAGGAACAAAATTGATAAGTAAAATTCAGACTCCGGCGGAATTTAAAGGCTTTTTTGAAGAAAAATTTCCAAAAGCACTGGGAATTGTGAAGAATCTTTCCGAAAATCAATTTTAATCTACATTAAAAGCCAATGTTTTCATAAATTTCATAAATTTCAAATTAAATATGAGTTATTATTGTGTTATTAGTGTAAAATATTAGTGTTATTTACGTTTAATAAATCATCATTAAAAAATATAAAATATGGAAACATTATCTTACGAAAAAATAATCGACGCTCCGAAGCAGAAAGTCTGGGATGTTCTTTGGGGAGCAGAATCTTATGGTGAATGGACGAAATTTTTCAGTCCGGGATCCAGAATGAAATCCGATTGGAAAGTTGGAGGAAAAACATATTTCACGAATTCGGAAGGGGAAGGAATGGTTTCAACAATTGACAGTCTGGAGGAACCCAATCAAATTATTTTTAAACATCTGGGAATGGTGGATAAAGATGGAAATGAAGATACCCAAAGCAAGGAAGTAATGGAATGGAGCGGTTGTTTTGAAAAATATATTTTGATTGATTATGATGGAAAAACCAAACTTCATGCGGAAGTTCAGACTGAAAAAGAATGGCAGGATCATATAAACACAGGCTTTATAAAAGGCTTAGAAGTGGTGAAAAATCTTGCTGAAAATAATTAATTTGAATTGAAAATATTATTTTCCCACAGATGATTTTACGAATTTACACGGATATGCATTATATTTAGAGTTAATTAAAAATAGATGTAATATCTGTGTAAATCTGTGGGAGAAAAAAATAAAACATGAAACTACTAACCATTCTTTTTACAACATTCATTCTGGCTTTATTGGGAACAAAAATCTTTCAGGGTGACTGGAACTTTTTGTTTTCCGGGAATCTTGGGATGGCTGTTTTTATCATATTTACCGGACTTTCACATTTCAAATTTCAAAAAGGGATGACGATGATGATTCCCGATTTTATTCCTGCAAAAATGTTTTGGGTGTATCTTACAGGATTTATTGAAATTGCAGCCGGAATTGGTCTGATGATTCCCTCGATTCGTGAACTGACGGCTATTTTATTAATTATTTTTTATGTTTTGGTTTTTATAGCCAATATCAATTCTTCAAAGAAAAATATCAACATTTTTAAAGCAGATTTTACAGGTCCCGGAATGAATTATCTTTATAAAGAAAGAATTCCTATGCACATGATTTTAATTGTCTGCACTTGGTTTTTTGGAATTTATTTATAAATCTGGTGATGTATTTTCTGAATTTATAAAAATATTACTCAGCTATTTTAAATACTGTAATTTTTAAATCAATAGTAAAGAGAAAAAAATAAATTAATAAAAAATAGGTAAAAATTAAATTAATTTACTGAATTTCAAATAATTATATATAAATAGTATACGGATGGTATACTATTTTTTTTATGTTTTCATGGAATTTGTATCACTTTGCATCGGAAAGATGATTTGAAATATTAAGAATAATAATTTAATTAAAATATTAAAAATATAATATAGGTATTTAAAAAAGATAAAGAATAACCGAAAAAAAAATTCAGAGTCTAAAAAAGGCTTAAAAAACACAAAAAACACACGATGAAAAAACACACATTGATTGTACTATTCGTAGTATTCTCGTTTATATCTATAAAAGGTATGACGTTATCTGAGATCAGAGATTCATTTTATACTATTGCTACCAATGGTTTTAAAAAACCAAATTTCTTTGAAAAAGATATTAACAAGCTTCCAAAAGAATTTATGACAAAGTTCGTTGTTAAGAATGGATTAATTTTTGTCAATGCAAATTTAGACGGTAGTGAAAGATTTTTCTTATTAGACAGTGGTTTAGGATGTAATCTTATTTTAAATTCTGATGCAAAATTTGTAGACAATTTAAATGCTTCAGAAATTTGTATTAGTGGTATGGGGGGTGGAAAATGTAAAGAAATTGAAACATCAAAAATTAATACATTTCAATGGAAAGGAATTAAAATTTCTG
>CBFGVN010000385.1:0-3757 GCA_965651845.1 uncultured Chryseobacterium sp.
AATTTCGGGCTGTTGATCTTTTGAGCAGCCTTTTGAAGATTTTCAGAATTTCTTCCTGTAATCCAGACATTTGCTCCTGCATTAATGAATGCTTTTGCCGTTGCAAACCCGATTCCTGTAGTTCCGCCTGTAATTATTACGTTTTTGTCTGTAAAATTCATTTTAAATATATTTTGTTAACGGAGCAAATGTATAACAGATAAATTTATTTTAGTAACTTTGTTACGAAAAGTAACAGTAACATTTGAGTAACAAAGTAACTTATGGAAGAAATAAAATGTTCAAATAACGAAAAAAGTAAGAAGCAGATTATGGCCGTTCATGATGCAATGGATGTTCTGAACGGGAAATGGAAAATTTCCATTATTTCATCTGTGTGCTATTACAATCAGCGCCGTTTCTCCGATATATTGAATGATGTAAAGGGAATTTCCAATAAAATGCTGAGCAAAGAACTGAAAGAGCTGGAAATGAATAAGCTCGTGAAGCGCACTGTTTTGGATACCCAGCCGGTAACGGTAATGTACCAGCTTACGGATTACGGAAAAACACTTCAAACCATTATCGATACGTTGGCCGATTGGGGAACGGAGCACAGGAAAGTGATTATCGGTACATAAATTTTCAACAATATATCATGAGCCAGCTTAGTTTATTTAATTCAGATGAATATTATCAGTTTCCAAAAGAACTGCTGGATTATACTGAGCATTTTTTGTCTGAACATGAAGCGACAGAACTTGAAGAAAAACTATTACAGAGGGCTCCCTGGAAGCAAAGAACCCAAAAAATGTATGATAAGACGGTTTTAACACCTCGATTAACCGCATGGTATGGAGATGATAGCAAATCGTATAGGTTGGGAGGGAATGAGTTTACAGTAAATCCGTGGACCCCTGAATTGTTATCTTTAAAACAGAAAATAGAAAAATTATCAGGAGGGACTTTCAATTCTGTATTATTAAATTTATACCGCGACGGCAATGATTCTGTGGCTTGGCACCGCGATAAAGAAAGTGAGCTGGGAAACCGTCCTGTGATAGCTTCCGTGAGTCTCGGTCAGGTAAGGAATTTCGATTTTAGAAAGGTAGATAATCATCAATTAAAGCATAGCTTGCCGCTCCGGCACGGTTCTTTACTAATTATGAAAGGTGATCTGCAGCTTCATTGGGAACATCGCATCGCCAAATCTGCAAAACCAATGAAACCTCGTATTAATCTTACTTTTCGTCTGATAAAAGAATTATAAATTAAAATCAATCTTCTTATTGTCTGTAGATTGTGTTATAGAACCGTCTAAAGAATATTTTATCATAAGTTCTGAATTCTTCATTGCAATTTTGGCAAAAAAATTGTTATTGATAGCATGACGCAATAACGTATTGTGTTTTATCTTTAACCATTTACAATAATATTATGAAAAAGTCAATTTTAGCATTATTGGCAGTCGCCGCACTGACTGCCTGTAAAAAGAATGAAAGTACGGTTGCCGACCAATCAACGGACTCTACAGCAACAGCTGCTCCCGTAGATTCGGGGATGACAACCAGTGATTCTGCCACAACAACGAGCACCACCACATCCACTGCTTTGAGTGATCAGGACAAGAAATTTGCAGATGCTGCAGCAACGGGAGGATTGATGGAAGTAATGATGGGTGAGCTTGCAGCAACGAATGCGACCAACCCAACCGTAAAAGCTTTAGGAAAAATGATGGTCGATGATCACAGTAAAGCCAATGAAGAGCTCAAAAAATGGGCTTCAACAGTGGGGTATACATTGCCAACAGGTCTGGATACCGAAAAACAGAAAGAATATGATGAGCTGAAAGCCAAAAAAGGAGCAGACTTCGATCGCGCCTATGCAGATCTTATGGTATCGGATCATAAGAAAGATATTGAGGAGTTTAAAAAAGAGGCCTCTGACGGTTCGGAAGCTTCCTTGAAGTCTTTCGCGGGAAAAACGGTTCCTACATTGGAACATCACCTAATGGAATCGGAAAAGGCAAAAAGTGTTGTGAAATAAAGTATTTTAATTAAAATATTTATAGTAAGTTATTCTGAAAGTCTAGGCTTTAAAATCAAAGCAGTTTCTGGATAAAATATTTTTTTAAATTATCATTAAAATATTAAAAGTCTTTAATCTTATGATTAAAGGCTTTTTTAATAACCAAAGACTTGGATTCTTGGTTTTAAAATATTAGATTTAATCCATTAAAATACCCAGCAGAATTGAAATTACAATATTCTTATTACCTGAATCAAGATGTGATTTTCTTAGCCAAAGACCTTTTGGGAAAAGTACTTTTTACGAGAATCAATGATGAGATCACAGCAGGAATTATCGTGGAGACAGAAGCTTACTTCGGAGTGCATGACAAAGCGTCGCATGCTTACGGAAACCGCCGGACAGGCCGTACCGAAGTTTTATATAACGAAGGCGGTATTTCTTATGTTTATTTGTGTTATGGGATTCATTATCTGTTCAATATTGTGACAGGAGTGAAAGACGATCCGCATGCTGTGCTCGTAAGAGGTATTGAACCGTTGGTAGGAAAAGAAATTATGGAAGTGAGAAGAAAGATGCCTTTTACCAAAGCTGCTATTTCAGCGGGTCCCGGTTCTGCCGCAAAAGCGCTCGGAATAGACAGATCGTTTAATAATAAAGACCTGACTGGAGAAGAAATCTGGATTGAAGATCATGGCATCCGCTATCACGATAATGAAATTGCAGCAGGCCCGAGAATAGGAGTGGCCTATGCACAGGAAGATGCATTTTTGCCCTGGCGTTTTTTTGTAAAAGGAAATAAGTATGTAAGTAAACCTAATACAGTAAATCCCGAAAAATAATAGTTTTGATTAGTAATAATTTGTATTTTTTTTAATTAAATTATTTATTTTTGAGAAAAGGATTAATTATGATAATTAATAAAAAACAAGTATTTTTATTTCTTTGCGCAATCGATTGTATTTTGAGTGCTGATCTACTGTCTGCACAGACTTCAGTTAAGGTAAAAAATACACTGGATTTTTCAAGAAACGAGGTGGTTGCAATTCCGGTTTCAGAATTAAAATCTTTTTTAAACAAAAACAAAGAATCCGATCTTAGAATAAAAGACAACGGCAACAAATATCTTCCCATTCAATGGATCGATTATGATGGCGACGGTAAAAGTGAAGAATTGCTTTTTCTGGCAAATATTGATGCTAAAAGAACCAACATCTACACCATTGTTTCTGATGCAAAAATTCAGATTCCTGAAGCGAAAGTGAGCACCTATTCCAGGCTGGTACCGGAAAGAGCAGACGATTACACTTGGGAGAACGATAAAGTTGCCTTCAGGGTTTACGGTCCGAAAGGGCAGAAGGAGGCTTTAGTGGGAGTTAAAGGCAGCACCCTTTCCAGCGGTGTTGATATTTGGTTAAAAAGAACAGATCAGCCTATCATCAACAAATGGTACAAAGGCTATCTTACCGATCCGATGTTTTATCACAAAGATACAAGAGGTGAGGGCTACGATCCTTACCAGGTAGGGGACAGCAGGGGAACAGGAGGAATCGGAATTTGGAAAGACAATAAACTTCAGGTTTCTCAGAATTTTATAAGCTCGAAAACCATTGCGGAAGGCCCTCTACGAACAGTTTTTGAATTAACCTATGCTCCATGGAGTGAATTTGGAGTAAAAGAGATAAAACGAATCTCATTAGATATCGGATCCAATTTTTCTAAGTTTGAATCTATTTTTGAAGCAGAAAAG
>CBFGVN010000386.1:0-3750 GCA_965651845.1 uncultured Chryseobacterium sp.
GACAAGAGAGGAACTAAACAGTTTTTCCAGCCGGATGATAGTATTTTTACAGAATTAGTATACAACTATGATACATTGGCAAGCCGCTTAAGAGAGCTTTCTTATCTTAATAAAGGGATCACGATTACCCTTACGGATGAAAGGGAAAGATTAGAAGACGGTTCTTTCAGATCAGAAGTTTTTCATTCTGAAGGCGGTTTAAAAGAATTTGTTGCCTACATTGACGGAAATCGTGAATCTATCATGGAAAACGTAATTTTCATGGAAGGTGAAAGAGATGATATTCCGGTTGAGGTAGCGATGCGTTACAACACATCATTCAACGAAAATCTTCACTCTTACGTTAATAATATTAATACCCACGAAGGAGGTACTCACTTAGCAGGTTTCAGACGTGCTTTGACGAGAACTTTGAAAAAATATGCGGATGATTTGGGTATTCCACAAAAAGAAAAAGTGGAAATCACAGGGGACGACTTCCGTGAAGGTCTTACGGCAGTAGTTTCTGTGAAAGTAATGGAACCACAGTTTGAAGGGCAGACAAAAACGAAATTAGGGAACTCCGAAGTTTCAGGTGCTGTAGATAAAATCGTAGGGGAAATGTTGACCAACTTCCTGGAAGAAAATCCTAACGAAGCAAAAATTATCGTTCAGAAAGTTGTTTTAGCAGCAAAAGCGAGACAGGCTGCAAAAAAAGCCCGTGAAATGGTTCAGAGAAAATCTCCGATGGGAGGTTCGGGACTTCCGGGGAAATTATCCGACTGTTCTTCAAAAGACCCTGCAGAATCCGAAATTTTCCTTGTAGAGGGAGATTCAGCGGGTGGAACTGCAAAACAGGGGCGTGACAGGTTTTTCCAGGCAATTCTTCCATTAAGAGGTAAGATTTTGAATGTTGAAAAATCTATGCTTCATAAATGATAACGAAGAAATTAAAAATATTTATACCGCTTTAGGAGTTTCCGTAGGTACAGAGGAAGACAGCAAGGCGTTGAATATGGCGAAGTTAAGATATCACAAAATTGTAATCATGACCGATGCCGATATCGATGGATCTCACATCTCAACCTTGATCTTGACGTTCTTCTTTAGATATATGAAGGAACTGATTGAGAATGGATATATCTATATCGCTCAACCACCTCTATATTTATTGAAAAAAGGAAATAAAAAACAATACGCTTACAACGAAAAAGAGCGTGAGGAATTTACATTAGAAATGTCTCCGGATGGGAAAGGGGTAGAGGTTCAGCGTTACAAAGGTCTTGGAGAGATGAATCCGGAACAGCTTTGGGAAACAACTCTTAATCCTGAACACAGAATCCTGAAACAGGTAACCATTGATAATGCAGTGGAAGCAGACAGTGTGTTTTCAATGCTGATGGGAGATGAGGTACCACCGAGAAGGGAATTTATTGAAAAGAATGCTAAGTATGCAAAAATTGATGCGTAGTTAAAACTTCTTAAAATTTATACTAAAAAAAGACTTCAGAAATGAAGTCTTTTTTTAGTATAAAATATTTTATTTACTGTAATGTGAATTAATATATTATTCACATTGTACTGAATATAATAAATTTTACTAAAAACAAGAATTGAAAAAGGTTTTTAGTAAGAAAATATTAAGTTTTTTTGTAGCAAAAAATTCTATATTTGTAATCTAAAAAAAACAGAAAACCTTTAAAATTAAATAATGATGAAAAAGTTAAAATTGACTATGCTGGTCGCTACAACAGCATTTTTAAATCCGTTATGTGCACAGATAGGGATTAATACAAATAATCCGCAAGCTACTTTGGATGTCGTGGGAAAAACGTCCTCACCATCAAGCTTTGATGGGATTATTCCACCAAGAATTACAGGAGATCAGCTGAGAGCTAAAACCTATACTTCGGCACAAACAGGAGCTACTGTGTATGTAACTGCTGGAGATTCAGCACCTGCAGGGCAAACAATAAATGTAAACAGTGCCGGATATTATTATTTTGACGGAATTGTTTGGCAGGCACTTATAGCAAGAAGATTTCCAACTTCCCAGCTTATTCTTTTAGTTAGAGGTACCGGAAGCCAGCCGAATACTTCTAGTCCGGCAGGTAATAATGCAAAACTGGCTTATTTTTCCAATTCTGCTACGAAAGGAGGATTTACAGATGTCATCAATGATCCCGGATCTTGGGATACAGCAAAACAAGCTTACACCGCTTCTGTGTCGGGAACGTATCAAATAGTAATGAATGTTTTAATGTATGGATGTTCTGCACAAAACGGAGATCCTGTTTTTGTCCGTACAATTGTAAAATCCGGAAGCACTTATACGGTGGTAAATACTGCAGATATTACCCAAAATAATGGTTTTGTTAATAACAATCAATTCACAACCATAAATCTTAAAGCTAATGATCAGGTCTTTATAGATTATTTGGTAAATCCATATGGAACTTTGAATAATTGTATCAATACGGCCGCTAATATTCATCGTCTGGCTATTTATAGATTTCAGTAAGTATTTCTAAATACATAAAAAGTAAATTGTTAACCTTTTAATTAAAGATCTCAGAAATGGGATCTTTGTTTTTAGTTTTTATTACTTATTAGCATTCGTAACTTCCTGAAGTTTTGAGAATATTATGTTAAAAAATATTTTTAAAGCAGAGTTTTTGTTAATTTTTGTTAAAAAACTTTAAGTATTGAAAATAATTGTATTACATTTGCGGAGTAAAAACAACAAATAATGAAAAAATTAATATCTTCGATGTTAGTCTGTACGACTGCATTGTTTACTCATGCAAATGCTCAAGTTGGCATCAATACTACTACTCCACAAGCAACCTTAGACATTATTGGTAAACCCAGCTCACCTACAAGCTTAGATGGGATGATTCCTCCGAGACTTACAGGAAATCAATTAAGAGCTAAGACGTATACTGCCGCACAAACTGGTGCTACTGTGTATGTTACGGCTGCTGATACAGCTCCCGCAGGACAAACGATCAATGTGAGGGTTCCTGGATATTATTATTTTGATGGAACTGTTTGGAATGGAATGGTAATTACTAATTTATCGTACGGTTCAGGAAATATCCTTGCGATAAATGGAACGCCACAAATCGGGCAGCAGGTTTCTGCAAGACTAGACGGCGACTTTTCAGTTCCTTTGAATTCAGCTAACATCACTCCAATCGGAAGAATGACTGAAGTATTGGTGGATAACGGACATACTTTTACCGGAACGGCAACAAATAATACTTTTACAGTTGATTCAAGTGGTACTTATCTTGTGAATATGAACTTTTCTTTACAAACAACAAGCGGGACATTAAGTGGGAACTGTTATTATGGAATAAAGAATGTAACAGATAATAAATGGGTAGCTTACAATATTGAAACAATTCCTAGTTTAATAACAGGTAGTGTTACTAATCTTTCTTATACCGTAGCCATGGAGCTGGTTGCAGGTAAAACGTATTCTTTTGGAATAAGTCAGTCACATAATGGAACAGAAGCAGCAACCGTCATTATGAGAGGAACAGGAACTGCATCAGGTGGCGGTTATTTCCCAATGACATTTTTTACATGGACACGGATTAGATAATAATCATAAAATTAAAAAAGACTTCAGAAATGGAGTCTTTTTTTAATACAATAAAAATTAATATTAACAGTTATTAAGATTTTATTACTTTTGCTAAATTTTAATGACCATGATGAAAATACTTTGTATTGGAGCACTTTCGATGGCTTCTTTATACTATG
>CBFGVN010000387.1:0-3749 GCA_965651845.1 uncultured Chryseobacterium sp.
TGGCAAAATCCTCTTCCAAAGCTCTCATTTTCTGTTTCTGAGCTTCTGCAAAAGTATATCTCCATCTTGCGCTGGAAGTATTTGCCCAAACCTGTTTTCCCGTTTCCGCATCATATAATAACGTGTAGCCGACGTCGGGAATTTCGTTATCTTTTTCATCATAAATCCTCATCCCCAGCAATTGATGCTTTTTGGAAGCTACCCTCAACATTTTAGAATCATACTGATCTTCAAAATCCGAAAACAGGAAAACCAATGATTTTCTTTTAAAAATCCCCATCATATATTCCAATGCCTTATCCAGTTTCGATTCTGCGGGAACATAATCTGCCGTCAGAATATTACTGATAATCGAGAGAATATGCTTTCTTCCCTTTTGTGGCGGAATTACTTTATACACTTTATCCGCATATAAAATCAATCCCACTTTATCATTATTCCCTGCTGCCGAAAAGCCTAAACTGGCTGCAATTTCTGCAACATATTCCCTTTTCAGCTGAGTTTTCGTTCCGTAATCCATAGAAGCAGAAATATCCACTACCAACATCATCGTCAGCTCCCTTTCCTCTTCCATTACTTTTACGAATGGCTCACGGAAACGGGCTGTTTTGTTCCAGTCAATTCTACGGATTTCATCCCCGAACTGGTACGGGCGAACTTCCGAAAAAGTCATCCCCTGCCCTTTAAAAGCACTGTGATATTGCCCCATCAAAGTAGCTTCCGTTTTCTTTCGCGTACGGATTTCTATTTGCTTGACTTTTTTTACAATATCTTTTATCTGCATATTCTGTGTTTGAGTGTATTAGAGTTTGAGTGTTTTTGGACCTTTAAAAACTTCCATCATCCTGCCTCCTTCTTCCATCTTATTTAAACTCTATGGAAACATTAAACCATTCATCATCAAATTTCGGGCTGTATTTTTTGTAGAAGTTGATGGCGGATTCGTTCCAATTCAATACCTGGAAAACCATTCCGCTGTATTGATTGGATCTTCCATGTTCCAGCGTTGCTTCAAACAATTTTTTTCCGATTTGTTTTCCTCTTAATTTTTCTGTTACTACCAGATCTTCCAGATACAATCTTCTTCCTTTCCATGTTGAATATCTGTCGTAATACAACGAAATTCCTACAATTTCTCCATTAAATTCAGCAACAAAAGCACCCCAAACAGGTGATTTTCCAAATCCGTCTTCAGTAAATTGCTCCAAAGTTAAAGTAACCTCATGCAAAGCCTTTTCATAATCGGCCAATTCTTTGATTAAATCCAGCATTGGGGCACAATCTTCCTGATCTGCTTTTCTAATTACAACTTCACTCATTACGGAGCCTGGATTTTCGCTAAAATTCTATTGATAATTTCTTCTGATGAAATTTCTTCCGCTTCTGCCTCAAAGGTTAAGCCAATTCTATGTCTCAAAACATCTTTAGCTAATGCCTTTACATCTTCAGGAATTACAAAAGCTCTTCCCCTCAAAAACGCATATGCTCTGGATGCAATCGCAAGGTTAATAGATGCTCTCGGAGAAGCCCCAAAACTGATATAATTTTTAAGTTCAGAAAGACCATAATTTTCAGGATAACGAGTTGCAAAAACCATATCCAGGATATATTTTTCGATCTTTTCGTCCAGATAAATCTGATTGATCAGTTTTTTAGCTTCTACAATATGTTCAAGAGAAACAACAGGTTTTACGGTAGGCTGATGCGAAGTAGAAACCATTCTCATAACCGTTCTTTCATCTTCAAAAGAAGGGTAATCTATTGTACATTTCAGCATAAAACGATCGCTTTGAGCTTCCGGCAAAAGATAGGTACCTTCCTGATCAATAGGGTTTTGTGTTGCCAAGACCAAAAACGGTTTCGGAAGCATCATGGTTTCATCTCCAATGGTAACCTGCTTTTCCTGCATCACTTCCAGAAGAGCCGACTGTACCTTAGCCGGCGCACGGTTGATCTCATCCGCAAGCACAAAATTCGCAAAAACAGGACCTTTTTTTATGGAAAAATCATTGTCTTTTATATTGTAAATCATCGTTCCCACCACATCTGCAGGAAGCAGATCGGGAGTAAACTGAATTCTCGAAAATTCTCCATGAACAGCTTCTGCCAATGTCTTTATGGCCAGCGTTTTTGCCAGTCCCGGAACCCCTTCCAAAAGTACATGCCCATTCCCCAAAAGACCAATCAAAAGACGGTCTATCATATATTCCTGCCCTATAATAACTTTATTGATTTCCTGTCTCAGAAGAGAAAAAAAGTAATTGGCTTCCTTTACCTGTTCCGTTAATTGACGAATATCTTCCGCCTGATTGATCTCTGACATATCTTAGTTTAAAATAATTGGTAAATTTCTAATAAATACTTGCATGAATCAACACAATTAATGCCATATTTGAGTTAAAGTTTGTTAAATATTCCAGCATTAATGCGAGATTGAAAAATAGTGGAAACCTTAAAACTCAACAACATTATTTATTTTTTTCATAAAAATATATAAAATTTGCTTTAATAGCGCGTTCAAAAATTGTCATTTCCAGTTTATTAAACTATTTTTGGTGATTAAAAAAAATTGCAAAATGAATTATCATTTTCAAGCTCACAGACAAGTAAGAAAGAACCTTTTATCCGTTTTACAAAACACTTCCCACGAAGATCTTTTGTTCATTCCGGATGGTTTCAATAATAATATTTACTGGAACATTGCGCATACGGTTGCCACTCAGCAGCTTCTGCATTATTATCTGAGCGGAAACCCTTTCAGAATTGATAAATATTGGATTGAAACTTACAAAAAAGGTACTCTTCCAAACTTGAATGTCCAAAAATCAGAAGTTGAAGATCTGGAATTTTTATTGACCGAAACTTCAAAAATTCTGATGAAAGATTATGACAGCGATTTCTTTTCAGATTACACCCCTTACACGACAAGCTTCGGGATGGATCTGAAAAGTATTCAGGATGCCATCATCTTCAACAATATGCATGAAAGCTTGCATTACGGCTACGTAATGTCGCAGAAAAGAGCAATTTTAGGGGAAAAAGGAAGATAGTTAAAAGTGAATTTTGCTTCGCAAGTCAATGGTGAAAATGTGAATTTTGAAAATTGACTTAAGTAAAATTCACATTTGACATTTCACTATTTAAAATATCAAAATGACAGATAAAAAAGACGATTTTATTTTCGGGCTGCGTCCCGTGATTGAAGCAATTGAAGCGGGAAAAACGATTGACAAGATCTTTGTGCAAAATGCATTACAAGGTCCTATTTATGCTGAACTGAAAGCAATTTTAGCTAAAAATAAAATCCGTCCCAACTACGTTCCGGTTGAAAAGCTGAACCGTTTTACAAGAAAAAATCATCAGGGTGTTGTAGCATTTATTTCAGATGTCCCGTTTCATAAGGTGGAAGATATTGTTCCTCAATTATTTGAAGAAGGAAAGACTCCGTTTTTATTGATTCTAGACCGATTGACAGATGTAAGAAACTTCGGAGCCATCTGCAGAACTGCGGAATGTGTGGGAATTGATGCGGTTATCATTCCTGAAAAAGGAGCAGCACCCATTAATTCCGATGCCATAAAAACCACAGCGGGAGCCATTTACAAAATTAAAATTTGTAAAGAACCAAATCTTGCCCACGTTGTAGATTTTCTTCAACAAAGTGGAATTTCTGTGTATTCGGCGAGCGAAAAGGCAGATAAAATGATCTATGACATTAATTTTACAGAGCCTTGTGCCATAGTAATGGG
>CBFGVN010000388.1:0-3737 GCA_965651845.1 uncultured Chryseobacterium sp.
CAACAGGATTTCTGAGAAAGACATCAAAAATGTGACTCAAAAAGCAAAAGAAGCAGCGATTAAATCTGTTAATCAAAATCAGCTAAGAACAGAAGGACGTAAACAATTAATGGAAAATCTTGATAATATTTTCGTTTTGGCAAAGGCTTTGAATTATACAATAGAAGATCAGACAGGGAAATTAGGTATTTTAGGATTATAAAACTTTAAACATTAAACCTTGAACCCCTGAACTTTAAACTTTTAAATTTCAAAGCTATGGACTCAAAAGGAAATAAAAAAGGTAAAGAACCTGCAAATACAGCGGAAACAAAAAAGCAAAATCAGGATTTCCCAAATATTCCTGCTTCATCAAAGAAAACAAATCCGCCTGATATTGATAAAGAAGATGTGCAAAAGTCTTCAAAAAACAAATCAGGAAAGACCGACAATACGAAGGAATAATTGAAACATAAAAAAGGTTCTGTCTCATCGAGACGGAACCTTTTTAGAAAAAAAATATACAAATAAAAGTCAACCAGGTTGATATCAATTATCAATTTGCTTCGCTTGCCAGTTCTATGGACTATCTAATTACTAACTATTTGACTCACGAAGCCAAAATTGACAATTTATTTTTTACACAATCGTTGATTTACCGATTTTTACGTTTTCAAAATTATAGTAAGATTTTTCAGAAAATTTAATATAATCGGCAATAAAACTGCCTACTTCACTTGTAGAATAAGGTTGTTCAGCTTTCAGGTCTACTGTGACGTATTTATTTTCGATGGCATATTCTACAGATTTTCTAAGTTTTTCTGCGGCTTGTTCTAATTTCAGGTAATCAAGCATCATGGCGGTGCTCAAAATAGAAGCGACCGGATTAGCAATTCCCTTTCCTTTTGCTTGAGGATAAGAACCATGGATCGGTTCAAATAAAGCGTTACTTTCACCAATCGAAGCCGATGGAAGAAGTCCGATAGAACCTCCGATCACACTCGCTTCATCAGAAATAATATCTCCAAACATATTTTCCGTAACGATCACATCAAATTGTTTCGGATTTAAAATCAACTGCATCGCAGCGTTATCAACAAACATAAAATCCAACTCTACATCAGGATATTCTGCGGCAATTTCCTTACACACTTTTCTCCACAATCTTGAGGTATCCAGAACATTGGCCTTATCTATTAAGGTTAATTTTTTCCTGCGTTTTTGTGCTTCCTGAAAAGCCATATGAACGATGGGTGCAATTTCGTCACGATTATATTTACAAATATCATAAGCATAGCCGGCTTCCTCATCTGTAAATTTTTCACCAAAATAAATTCCGCTCACCAATTCCCTGAAAATCTGAATATCAGTTCCATCAATAATTTCTTTTTTTAATGGACTTTTCTCAATTAATGAAGAATATGTTTTCAAAGGCCGGATATTGGCAAAAAGTCCGAGTTCTTTGCGAAGTTTCAACAAGCCTTGTTCAGGACGTACTTTTGCATCCGGATTGTTGTCGAAAGACGGGTCTCCTATTGCTCCGAAAAGCACGGCATCAGATTCTTTGCAGATTTTCAATGTCTCGTCCGGTAAAGGATTTCCGGTCTGGAAAATTGCTTCAGCGCCCATTAATCCATATTTAAATTCAAATTTATAATGAAAAGCTTCGGCGATAGCATCTAAAATTTTAATGCTTTCATTCACTACTTCCGGCCCGATTCCATCTCCCGGAAGTACGGCAATTTTAAAATTAGTTTTCATAAACTTTTTGTGTTTTTAGTTCAAATTCTTTGATCGCCTGTTTCCTGCTGATTAAAAAATCAATATCATCATAACCATTCATCAGACAGATTTTTTTATAAGAATCCAGTTCAAAATGTTCAGTCTTATTGTTGAACGTGATAGTCTGTTTCTCTACATCGACCGTAATTTCCTTTTCGGGATTTTCAGTAATCTCGTTTAAAATTTCCTTTAAAAAACCTTCGGAAACTTTTACGGGTAACAATCCGTTGTTCAAAGCATTACCTTTAAAAATATCGGCAAAAAAGCTTGAAACAACCACCTTGAAACCATAATCCGTCAAAGACCATGCCGCATGTTCTCTGCTGCTTCCGCACCCGAAATTGTTTCCGGCAACTAGAATTTCACCGCCGTATTTTGGGTTATTTAAAACAAAATCGGAGTTAGGCTCATTGGTGTGAACATTGTACTTCCAATCTCTAAAAAGATTTTCTCCAAAGCCCTTTTTATCAATAGTTTTTAAAAATCTGGCAGGAATAATCTGGTCTGTATCTATATTTTCAATTGGCAACGGAATTGCCCGGGATTTTATAATGACTAATTTTTGCATTGTATTAAAATTGTTAATGTGAATGGTGAATTTGCTTTACAAGTCAATTCTGAATTTTTCTAACTATTTCTAAATTGACAACTGACTTTTCACTTATGAAATAAAATTCACTTTTAAAATCAATTTTTAAAGACCGAAATTTTCCCTTCAACAGCTACTTTCGCGGCAGTTAACGGACTTGCAAGAATGGTTCTCGCGCCTTGTCCCTGTCTGCCTTCAAAGTTTCTGTTGGAAGTCGAAACACAATATTCACCTTCCGGAATTTTATCATCGTTCATCGCAAGACATGCCGAACAACCCGGTTGTCTGATCTGGAAGCCTGCTTCACTGAAAATTTTATCCAAACCTTCCTCAAAAATCTGTTTTACCACCTGTTGTGAACCCGGAACTATCAAAGCCTGAACATGTTCCGACTTGCTTTTTCCTTTAATATAATTCGCCGCAGAACGGAAATCCTCAATTCTGGCATTGGTACAGCTTCCGATGAAAACATAATTAACTTTAATATCAGAAAGTGCCTGTCCGGCCTGTAAGCCCATGTATTTCAACGCTTTTTCCTCAGATTCATTTTGCGGACTTGGAATATTCTGCTTGATGGAAATTCCCATTCCCGGATTGGTTCCGTACGTAATCATCGGATAAATTTCTGAAGCATCAAATGAAAATTCTGCATCAAAAACAGCTTCGGCATCGGTTTTCAATGTTTTCCAATATTCTAATTTTTCTTCCCATTCTTCACCTTTTGGCGCGAAAGTTCTGTCTTTAACATAATTGAACGTGGTCTCATCGGGGGCAATCATTCCTCCCCTGGCTCCCATTTCAATGCTCATGTTGCAAACCGTCATTCTCCCTTCCATCGACATTTCTTCAAAGACATTTCCGGCATACTCGCAAAAATATCCGGTTCCGCCATCTGTTCCTACTTTTGAAATGATGTACAGAATCACGTCTTTTGGCTGAACATTTTTATTCAATTTCCCATTGACGGTGATTCTCATCGATTTAGGCTTATTCAGCAGCAAACACTGGCTCGCAAAAACCTGCGCTACCTGGCTCGTTCCGATAGCACCATGTGTGGAAGTATGGCTATCACCACAAACAATGCTCATTCCGGGTTGGGTAATTCCCAGTTCGGGAGCGATGATATGTACAATTCCCTGGTACTGATGTCCCAAGCCATACAGTTCAATATTATTTTTTTTACAATTTTCTGTTAGTTGTTCAACCTGATTTCTTGAAGATTCATCACGGATTGGCTTATCCTGATCCAATGTAGGAACGTTGTGGTCGGCCGTCGCAACAATCTGTTTGGGCCTGAAAACTTCAAGGTTCCTGGACTCAAGTTCTGCAAAAGCCTGCGGACTTGTTACTTCATGAATCAGGTGTTTGTCAATATATATAATTTGAG
>CBFGVN010000389.1:0-3737 GCA_965651845.1 uncultured Chryseobacterium sp.
TAGAAGTAATCAAAGGTCCCGGAGCCAGAAGATTTGGACAGAATGCATTTGCGGGAGTTATCAATGTAATCACAAAAATCCACATCGGGAAGAAGGTAAAAATAAGCGCTCAAGCAGGAGATTACGAAAGCTATGGTTTTGGGTTGAATGCTCAGTTGGGAAATGAAAAATTTTCAAATGCTCTGCAGGCAAATTCCAATTCGTCACAGGGATATATGCACAATACCGATTATGAGATCCGAAATGTTTTTTATCAAAGTAAATTAAACATAAAAGAAGGCGACATCAGGTTACAGGCAGGTTTTTCTGAGAAAAAATTCGGGGCAAACGGTTTTTATTCTTCTCCGAAAGCAACTGAACAATACGAAGAAACACAGGCTTCTGTGGTAAGTGTAGCCCATCAGCAGACTTTTGGAAACCTGAAGCTTCACTCAAATATTTATTGGAGAAGAGGGCAGGATATGTATCTGTTTAACCGCGAAATACCTGAAATCTACCGAAATATGCATATCGGAAATAATGTGGGAGGAGAAGTGAATTCCAGCTATCAATGGGGATTGGGAACGACAGGAGTTGGGTTGGAACTGAGAAAGGAATTTCTGGCGAGTAACAATCTAGGAGACAGAAACCGATTTGTTTCCCAGGTTTTTTTTGAGCATCATTTTTCTTTATTGGATAAAAAACTAAATATCAGTCCGGGAATTTCCTGGGCCAATTATTCGAAAGAAGGTAATTTTTTCTATCCGGGATTGGATGTGGGATATAACTTTAATCTAAACAATAAAATCTACGGAAATATTTCTAAAGTTTCTCGAGTTCCTACTTTTACGGATTTGTATTATATAAGCAAAACAGAGCAGGGAAATCCAGATTTGCAGCCGGAAAATGCGGTTTCAGCGGAAGTTGGTTATCAGTTTCAGAATAAAGGAATTTTGGCTAAAGTCAGTGGATTTTTAAGGAATTCCGACAACTCGATCGACTGGATCAAAAAGACACTGGATGATCCAATTTGGTATGCTCAGAACGTCGGGAAGATTGAAACAAAAGGAATTGAAGTAGAACTTAACCACAGAGTTTTTAACTGGTTGAAATATACCGCAGGATATACTTACCTGGAAAATAAATTTACAGCTTCCGATGAATTTGTTTCAAGATACGTTCTGGATAACCTGAAACATCAGATCATTGCCAAACTTGAAACAAAATTAATTAAAAATTTCACCGCTGAATTGGTGTACAGATACAATGAAAGGGTAAATCTTGGCAGTTATAACTTGTTGGATGGAAAATTAAATTTCGTTAAAAAAGACTTTTCGATGTATATTTTAATTAACAATATTACAAATACATCATATACAGAAACTTTTGGAGTGCAAATGCCGAAAAGATGGTTCCACGTGGGGCTTTCATATAATACCCAATATTAATTTAATGTTAATTTATAATGAATTAAAGTTAATATTACGAAATTGTTAATTCAATTACATTTGCAAAAATTTTTTTTTGATGAAACTCTTTTTAGGACTTAGTTTATTTTTAAGTATTACTCTTTTTAAAGCACAGGAACACATCTCAAGTTTCAACGCGGTGACGCTCACCTATAAGTTTCATCCAAAATTTTTCCTATATGCAGAAGGACAGCTGCGCGGAAATGAAGAATATTCTTATCCCGATTATTATGAGGCAAAAGGAGGTTTAGGATATTATTTAACTAAAAATCACAAGCCTTTTGTAGGAATCGGGAGATATGTAAATTATAAAAACCACAGCCTAAGCAGGGAAGAACTGCGTGTCTGGCTTCAGGACGTGATTGATGTAAAAAAGGGAATCGTAAAATTTGAAAACCGTTTTCGTGCAGAAAAAAGCTGGTTTTATGAGCCTAAAACGGACAAATCTTCGCAAAGAATGCGTTACCGTTACCGTTTGAACATCAGCGTACCGTTAAACGCAAAGGAAGTGAAAAAGGGAACTGTTTTTGCGAATGCTTATGACGAAATCTTCCTTGTAAGCCCGATGAAGCCTACTTTCGCTAGAAACAGAGTTTATGGCGGGGTTGGTTATCAAATCGACGACTATTTCGGGATTGCAACGGGATATCTTTGGCAGAGAGAATTTGACGCTGCAGGAAATAAAAACCTGCATTTCGTGTACCTGGCTTTAAATATCAATATCGACGGTACGAATCATCCTGTTAAAACGTATGATTATCCGGGTGCGGATTAAGCTTTTTCCAGTCTTGTCTGAAAATTAAGAAGTTCTTCTTTACAATCGGTATATATTTTACTGATCATTGCCTGGTATTCGTTAACAACTGAATATAAAGCGCTTACTTCATTTTCAAGATATTTATTGTTATTAAAATAAATGTATTCAGAATCTATAAACTCTTTCAATAAAATTTTATTTTCTATAGTTAAAAAATCCTTATAGGCCGATTTTTCCAGGAAATGTGTTAAAACATCTTTGAATGGTTTCTCGTTTTTTATAAGCACAGCTCTGTATTTACGAATTTCCTCAAAAGGCAAAGTTACAGACATAAACTGAGTATGGGGAATAAAGTTATTGATTGAATTCTGAAAGATTTCATATTCATTATCCAAAATGGCAAACTTTTTATATTTGCTTTTCAGAATCTCTTTATCATAATCGTCGGCAATATTATAGTAATAATTGAAGATCTTTTTATCATTTTCAAGAAGTTCTGCCTTTAAATTCTCAAGTATTTTTGTGAATCTTGGAATTAAAATCTTAGCTTCTTTTGCTTTATAAAGACTGCCGTCGCATTTAAATGTTTTAATTATTTTCGGATTGGCAGCTAATTGGTTCAAGGTATAAAGATCTGCTTCAATTCCTGCTTTTTCATGAACCAGAGATACTTTTTTATCATTAAACCAATCATTATTTTCAACAGAATCTGAAGAAATATTTACAATTGAATCAACATCTTCTAAAACCGGATTATGCCTTTCGTAATATCCATTAAAAGAAGAACTCATTATCTGATAGGGATATTTGTCATGATAAAGTTCTAAGAATCTTTCGTTATTTTCGATTACCTCACCTACGTTTTTTACGTTATATAGGGTTAAGTATTTCTTCGTTAAAGCTTTGCAAATATCATCAAAACCACGGATCATATTCTTTGCCAATTCATTATTTTCCGGCCTGTTTTTAGTCTCATTTTTCCAGATTTTTTCAATTCTCTTATCTGTCTCCGGATGAAATGACCATTGGTCTTCAATCTCAATTCTTGTTTTGTTATACCTTGTTATATCTTCCAGATCAACCTTTGGAAGCACATTTTCAAATGAATGATTATTTATTTCACAAAAAATATTCATTAATGAGTTTTGGTTTTCGAAAAGATTTTCCGGCAGATATTTTTGTTCACTTTCAGCATAAAACATGAAGGAACTGTTGAAAGCAATGCTGCTGAGATCTAGTCTTAATAAAGATGAAACCTGTTCTTTTGGATTCGTAACATAGGTGGCCACTGCATCTGCATGAAATTCCATTTCTTTTCGTAAAGAAGCATTATTCTTAAATAAAAAATCAGAGAATATTTTTAAGATATATTGAAAAACATTAATAAATCCTACAGAAACTATTCCTGTAAGCTGAAATGCCCAGTGTCCGGAGCCATTGATCAGAGAATTCTCATATTCTTTGTTGTTATAAACTGTATCAAAAATAATTTTTTCAGCCTGATTTACATATCCTCCGATCTTCATGCTTCT
>CBFGVN010000390.1:0-3736 GCA_965651845.1 uncultured Chryseobacterium sp.
AATATTTTGAGCATTGGACGCTGCTCCGGAAGAAAGTCTGTTTGACCAAAGTCCGATAGATATTTTCTTTCCTGCAAACGCTGAAATGTCTATCAAACATTCTGCATACTGATTAAGATCCGCAGGTAAATTAGCCGAAGTCGCATTGAATCTGTACGGAGCACCATTCGAATTTTGTGCTTCTGTAGCCATTTGCTGGAAATCCGATAATTCCGGAACCTGCTTTTGAGGAGTACTCACAAAAATATACACATCCCTGCTTACCAGAACGTGTGTAGACCTCTGCCTTCCGATATATCCTGCCAGTGTAAGGGTTCCTCCCGCGCTGGTAAGATCGATTTGAGGCGAAATAATCCAGTCGTTTTCTGTAGCAAAACCTGTAGCATTTCCCGTAGGAACAAGATTGATCGAATGACGAAGAACTCCTGACGGACCATAAGCGAGCGCAGTACCGTTATGGTAAATGTTCTGTCCCTTCACCCATCCGTTTCCATTGCCATTCAGATCATGGAACGTCCATCCCTGAAGATCAGCCGCAGTATCAAAAGAATTGCTCCAGACCGGATACTGTGCAAATATTGCCTGTGACACAAGGACAACAGATAATAAAATTATTTTTTTCATAATACTAATTATTAATTTATTTAAAAAAAGTAAAAGCAGGGAAAGCAATCACTCTCCCTGCTATTAATGATTAATCTACAATTGAGAAGTCATATTTCGTCCAAGTACCCTGGAAGTTTCCACAGTTTCTTGGAGATACGTTCCAACCACCATTGTTGTAGAATGGCTGAGACATACCGAAAGCATTAGCCGTTGCTGAAACCACTAAGTTTGCAGCAGGAATTCCTGAAGTTCCCAAACCTGTAACAGCAGTCGTAAAGCCGTGTACTTTGATAGAGCTGTATGTAGATGCAGAAGACAATTCAGATCCTGAACCTTCTACTCTGATTCCTGTAGGATATCCTGTAATTACAGCATCATTTAACGTTAATTTTCCGTTTCTTCTGATGTGGATCCCGTTTTCATACTTTGGTCCTGTATAAGGTGACGGTGATGCATACAACTGATTAGTCTGAGTTCCTACGATCGTAAGGTTATTGATTACCGGGTGTGTCAACAAAGGTGTTGAAGTACCCCCTGCGTTGTTATCCAGCTCGATACCGTTTGTATCAGCAACCTGTCCGCTTACAGTATGCCCTGAATTGAAATCTGCCAAAGCCAATGCACAAGTAATTGTACCTGTATATCCATTATCAAAATCGAAGTTATCATCTTCTGCTGCGAAAGAAACTAAATTTGTAGCATTTACAGTTCCTCCAAAGAATTCGAAAGAATCATCCTGCCCGTAAGAAACCTGGATGTGATCCAACGTAGTACCGCTTCCTACACCAGCCAATGTTAAAGCATTAACCTCGTTTCCGGAATTAGCACCTACAAAATCATATCCTGCGAACTCGATACGAACGTATTTCATTGTTCCAGCGTTATGAGCAGAGTTACTTCCTCCAAAATAGAAGAGAGAATTCTGAGGAAGACCTTCTACAGTCGTCGTTGTAGGTACGTTTGTAGGAGCATCTCCCAATAAAACCACCCCTCCGAAATCTCCTGCTTGAGCAGTAGTATCTTCGTTTCCGTCTAATAAGTTGTAATGATCAAAACACCTCTACCTTCTCCATCAGCGTTTGGTTTAGCTTTGATGAATGTTCCCGGAAGAATCGTTAAAGTTGCACCGTCTCTCACAGCAATATTACCGTCAAGCTCTACTACTCCGCTCCAAGTTGTGTTTGAAGTGATGTCGCTGTTTACAACAGTTACAGGAAGTGTAGACGCTGTAATATATTCTGCAGAAGTAGACTTCATGTCGAAAGAGTTTGAAGAATCTGCTAAAGAATCATGTTGGCAAGCAGTAAGTGATAATGCTGCAGCTGCGATTAAAGTTAATTTTCTCATTGTTAAAAGTTTTGAATCACCAGATCATATTGTTTATGTTTCCAGACCTGATTTTTTTAATATTTAGAAATACCCGCCTCAGTATTTCTGCGATTTGGTTAGTTTTTTACTCAACCCTACATGAGGAGCTATAGTGAAGAGTTCCCTGTTTACTTTCTGCTGATACCCGGGAAATATCGGCGTCGGTTTTTTTCGGAATCATACCGTGTTGCGCATCATCAGTATTGTTTCTGATTCATTTCAGGTTACCGAAACCTGTACATTGCATTACTGAGCTCTTTTCTATTTTTTATAATATGTTAAAAAGTATAATTTACACTTACTCCGAATATTCTCCCGCTGTAGGCACGAAATAAGATCTTATCAATATTCTTATCATACTTATTGGTAGCTCCCGGTAGAAGCTCTAGCATTTCCCGCTCTGTCTGAAGGTTTCCGCCTTTTGACACCGAATAGGAATTGTAATTGTTGTAAAATTCCTTTACCCTGTTGAAAAGGTTTCTGGCATTCAGCTTTACTTCTAAATTCCTGTCTTTAAGAAATTTATATGAAAGCTGTGCATCTGCGACTGCATAAGGTCTTTGTATTTCTTCCCCGTTGTAGCCATATCCCACTGTGATGTACTGATCACCTTTTGCGTTGTATAAAAAGCTTATCCCCAACCTTTCTCCGTCATACATTAACCCTAAATTATATGCATAAGGAGTCTGCCCGTAAAGCGGCCTGTCTACTTCGTAGGTGGCGTCCTGATCCGTTGTTTCCGATTTGTCTTTAAAAGCAATGACTTTGGTGTCGTTATAGGTGAAATTTCCGCTGATGAAAAGCTTTTCAAGGAAAGTATCCGTTGCGATAAAACCCAGGTTTTTTCTTACCTCAGCTTCAAAACCTTTTAGCTTTGCATTTTTAGAATTTCCGTTGTAGAGATGTAAATTTCCTTCATTGGAAATATAACCTTCCCTTTCAATGGGTCTGTCGATATTTTTATAATACAATCCTGCGGAAAAAATCTCTCCCAAGCCGGGAAACCATTCAAATTTAAAATCATAATTATCTACTATTGATGAGACCATTTCCATATTATGAATCAAACCGTTGGCAATGGGATCGAAATATGGCAACCCCGTTCTTTCATTAAACTGAGGGCGAATGGCCATTCTGTTGTAAGCGACCCTCAAATTAATTTTATTTGTCGGGCTATACGTAAAATTGGCAGAAGGCATAAATTGCCAGGGCTTGTCTTCTACAGCGGTTTTATATACATTCTGCGGATCACTCGGATCGAGCTGCTGGGAAATTAAATCATATTGAAAATACTCAGCTCTCAATCCCCAAACCAATCTCAGTTTATTTTTCCATCGATTATCAAACATGATAAATCCTGCGTGTTGCTCAACTTTCCCCCTGTATTGCTCATCGCTATAGAGAGGTCTTGTCTGCCATCCTATTCCGCCCGGAACATAATGCGAACCATCAAACCAATCGGAAAGCGCTCCCGGCATCGGCAGAATTTTAGTTCCGGCGACTTTCTCATCTACCCGCAGTAGAAATTTCTGCTGTATGTTGGTATTACTCTTTGATGCCCCTGCATATCCTATTTTTATATCATTTTTAAAATTTCCGGCATCTAAACTTAATTTTAATGAAGCTCCGTAATTATAATCTGTCTCACGATTTTCTATGAATCGTCTTGCAAAGTCACTCGAGGAATTGATTACCTGATGATAGGCACTTGTTTCATTTCCGATAAAATTATAGAAAGTCTGATGCAGCGTGTAATCTTTGG
>CBFGVN010000391.1:0-3709 GCA_965651845.1 uncultured Chryseobacterium sp.
GGCAGTTTGATTCTATTCCCGGCAATTACTTATAGTAATGTTTTTAAAAATTCATACTCAAAAACAGGCTTACTGTCGCGGGTATTGGTTCTTTATGTTTTAATGGGGATGGAAGGCCTTATGATAATTGCTGTTTTATATCAAATATTTTAAATTAATTATGAAAAATATAGTTTATACATTCATGCTGGTGGTGGTTGTTTCCTGTGGAAAAGTTTCCCCGAAAGGAAATATAGAAAGGAAAGATGTGGAAGTTCCTGAATTTGTAAATCTTGATCTGGAAGGGAAGTTCCGGGTATTTTATGCAAGAGGAACCAAAAACTTTGTAGAAATAGAAACGTATCCGAATGTTGCTGATAATCTGGATGTTGAAGTAAATGATAAAACCCTCGCTATCAAGGAAAAAAGAGGTACAAAAGGCGTAGATTTCTACAATATAACGATTTATTCAAAATACAATCTGGAAAAAGTTGCCATTTCCGATTCTGTGGAAATGAATATTTCGAGTGAAATAAAGACAGATAATTTTAGGCTTAATTTAAAAAATAACGCTACTTTTATGGGTTCGGTAAACACAAGAAGAGCAGAAGTTGAAATGCTGAACCGAAGCAGGGCTAATTTTCTGGGACAAACCAAAGATGCGGTTATAAAGATCTCAGATACAGCAAGTTTAATTGCTCCGTATTGGAAAATTGAAAACCTTAAGATCGATTCTAAAAACGGGAATTATGCAGAAGTGAATGTAAAAGATTCTTTAAAAGGACATGTTCAGAATACCGCGAAATTCGTGTATTATAATGACCCGATTCGTGCATTTAAGATAGAAAAAGACACACGAGTAGAGAATAAAAAATTGGATTGATATATAAAGCTGGAAGCTGGATGCAGGATGATGGAAGAACTAAAAGACACAAATTAAATGATGAAAAAATATTAACTAATGAGTTTCAAATTTGAGAAACTGATTATTTGGAGAAAGTCTATGGATTTTGGAGAGTATATTTTTAAATTATCTCGAAATTTTCCAAAAGATGAATCCTTTAATCTAACCTCACAAATTAGAAGAGCCTCTGATTCTGTTGCATTAAATATTTCTGAAGGAAGTATTTTACAATCAAAATTAGAGTTTAAAAAATTTTTGGGATATTCAATTCGATCTTTAGCTGAAGTTGTGACATGCTTATATAAAGCAAAAAATAGAAGATATATTTCAGAAGAAGATTTTAATATATTGTATAATGAAAGCTATAGCCTTATGAATCAGATTATAGCGTTTAGGAACCAGATAAAAGAATAAAAAGGCTGGAAGCCTGAAGCAGGATGATGGAAGACTTCCAGCTCCCTGCCTCCAGCTTAAAGCTAAATAAAAACTACAAAATACAAATATGACAACACTAGAAAAAGCAAAACTTTGGTTGCATGAATCATTTGATGAGGAAACAAGAAAAGCTGTTCAGCTATTAATTGACAGCAATTCTCCCGATTTGGAAGACTCTTTTTACAGAGAACTGGAATTCGGAACAGGAGGAATGAGAGGAATTATGGGTGTTGGAACCAATCGTTTAAATAAATACACGTTAGGGCAAGCCACACAGGGACTTGCGAATTATATGTTAAAGCAATTTAAAGGTGAAGAAATCAAAGTTGCGATTGCGTATGACGTAAGAAATAATTCCAAAGAATTCGGAAAATTGGTGGCAGATGTTTTAACGGCAAACGGAATTAAAGTATTGCTTTTCAAAGACCACAGGCCAACTCCTGAACTGTCCTTTACCGTGCGCGATAAAAAATGTAACGGAGGTATTGTACTGACAGCCTCTCACAATCCGCCGGAATATAACGGTTACAAAGTATATTGGAACGACGGAGCACAAATTGTTCCGCCACATGATGAAGCGATTATCAATGAAGTGTATTCTGTAAAATTTGATGAAATTAAATTCAATGGAAATGATGATTTAATAGAATGGATCGGAGAGGAGCAGGATGAAATTTACATCGATGCGTGTATCGAAAATTCTACCTATCAGAATGTTGGAAAAGAAAATTTAAATATTGTTTTCACGTCAATCCACGGAACAACATATACAACAGTTCCTCAAGCACTGAAAAAAGCAGGCTTTAAAAAAATCGACTTAGTAAGGGAGCAAATGATCCCAAGCGGAAATTTCCCAACGGTGGATTCTCCAAACCCGGAAGAACCGGCTGCTTTGGAAATGGCGATGGATCTTGCAAAAATTACCAATGCAGATATCGTGATCGGAACAGATCCGGATGGTGACAGATTGGGAATTGCTGTAAGAAATCTGGATGGGGAAATTCAGTTATTGAATGGAAATCAGACGAATACAATTCTTACTTACTACATTTTGAATGAATGGAGAAAGCAGGAAAGAATTACAGGCAGCGAATTTATCGGTTCTACCATTGTGACCTCTGATATTTTCTTTGACATTGCTCAGAAATTTGGGGTTCAATGTAAAGCTGGTTTAACCGGATTTAAGTGGATCGGAAAAATGATCCGTGATGTTGAAGGGAAAGAAAAATTTATCTGTGGTGGCGAAGAAAGTTTCGGATTCATGACGGGAGATTTCGTTCGAGATAAAGATTCTTGCGGAAGCATCGTTCTTGCCTGCGAGATTGCAGCGTGGTGCAAAGCTAACGGAAGGACGATGTATCAATACCTTATCGAAATTTACCAGGGAATCGGAATGTATTACGAAGGTCTGGTAAATTTGGTAAGAAAAGGAAAAGACGGAGCTGAAGAAATTCAGAATATGATGAAAAATTTCCGTGAAAATCCTCCAAAAGAACTGGCTGGTTCACCGGTAGAAGAAGTGAAAGATTTCAAGGAGCAGACGAATTTTATCGTTTCGAAGGATGAAAAACAGGTAATGAACGAAATTCCAAAATCGAATGTATTGATTTATTACACCGAGGACGGAACAAAAGTTTGTGTAAGACCTTCGGGAACAGAACCAAAAATTAAGTTTTATATCTCAGTAAAAGATGCCATTACTTCTGAAGCAGATTTCAGAGACAAATTAAAATCTCTGGACGAAAAAATTAATCAGGTTAAAAAAGATCTTCAACTGACTTAAATAAATAAAAATTAGATGCTAGCTTATAACATTCATTAAATCTAACATCTAATTTCTAACATCTAAATTCTAATTAAATAAAAATAAAGTGAAAGTTTCAAAATTAGCGGCGAACCTGATTGGTTCTGAAATTGTAAAAATTGGTAATGAAGTAAATGATTTAAAGGCAAAAGGAGCGGAGATCGCTAATCTTACGATTGGGGATTTGAATTCTAATATATATCCGATTCCGGCAAAATTGAAGGAAGAAATTCAAAAGGCTTATCAGAACAATCTGACAAATTATCCGCCTGCTAATGGGCTTTTATCTTTAAGAAAAGAAGTTTCCAAAGACTTGAAAACCAGATGGAACTTAGATTATTCTCCAAACGATATTCTGATCACGGCGGGTTCAAGACCGTTGATTTATGCTGTTTACAAAACTATCGTTGATGAAGGAGATAAAGTAGTTTATCCGATCCCGTCTTGGAACAACAACCACTATGCTTACCTTACTTCAGCAAACGCTGTGGAAGTAAAAACAACACCTGAAAACAATTTCCTTCCAACGGCGGATGATTTAAGACCTCATTTGTCGGGAGCAGTTTTAGTAGCGCTTTGTTCGCCAC
>CBFGVN010000392.1:0-3708 GCA_965651845.1 uncultured Chryseobacterium sp.
TTGCTGCCTGCTGAATCATCAGCTGTTCTTCCGATAAATTAAAGTCCATAAAAATTGAATAATTAGATGGTCGCTAATTTACACTTTTTGAACAAATCTGAAAATAGAATTAAAAGTATGTCCCGGTAAGTGAAAAAACAACTAAATAAAGGGTATCAAAAGGATTATACAAATTTTTAAATTATTCTTAAAGTATCCTCCTTTTTATTAAAATATTATGGGAAACATTGAAGTAATTTCTAATTATTAACTTCTCATTTTAATAATTAAAAAAAATGCTTATATTTAAAATCCTTTAATCATTACTTAAAAAATCATGACAATCAAAAGATTATTCGATATACCTCAATATGCTCTGGAAAAGTATCCAAAAGCCGATATGTTTGTGACCAAATATCATGGCGAATGGAAAAAAACTTCTACTCAAGAGTTTATTAATGAGGGAAATAAAATATCAAGAGGACTTTTAAAGCTAGGCATTAAACCAGGCGATAAAATTGCTTTGATTACTACAAATTCACGTACAGAATGGGCTATTATGGATCTTGGCCTTTCACAGATCGGCGTTGTTTCCGTTCCTGTTTACCCAAGTATTTCTCCGGAAGATTATGAATTCATTTTCAATAATGCCGAGATCAAATACTGTTTTGTTTCCGATAAAGACCTTTTAAATAAAGTAATGAAAGTGAAACACAATATCCCTTCCTTACAGGGAATTTTCACTTTTGAAAATATAAGCGGCGCCGCCAACTGGAAAGAAATTCTTGACCTTGGTGAAGACGATTCTACCCAAATCGAAGTGGAAGATCTGGCCAATACCATTAATTCTGAAGATCTGGCAACCATTATTTATACTTCAGGAACGACGGGAAAGCCCAAAGGCGTAATGCTTACCCATCACAATATTGTTTCTAATATTTTAGGGTCGATGCCAAGAATTCCGAAGAGAAAGAGCCTGGATTATAAAGACACCAGAGTATTGAGCTTCCTCCCGATCTGTCATATTTTTGAAAGGATGCTGTTTTACCTTTTCCAATACAATGGTTTTTCAATCTACTTCGCAGAAAGTATTGAAAAAATGGGTGAAAATGTGAAGGAAGTAAAACCCCACTACATGAGTGTCGTTCCGAGACTCGTAGAAAAAGTGTATGATAAAATCTATGCAACAGGTTCATCTGCAGGAGGCTTAAAAACAAAAATATTCTTCTGGGCTTTAAATTTAATCACCAAGAAAAAAACAGTTTCAAAACCATCCGGATTACAGGAAATCATTGCAGACAAACTCGTTTTCAAAAAGTGGAGAGAAGGTTTAGGCGGCGAAATTATCACATTGGTTTCAGGTTCTGCGGCTTTATCTACAAGATTAAATTTAATGTTCCAAAATGCCGGAATTCCTATCCTGGAAGGTTATGGATTAACGGAAACTTCACCCGTAATTTCGGTAAACAGCTTCGATAAAATGAAAATCGGAACCGTTGGTCTGCCTTTAGATAATCTTGATGTGAAAATTCAGGAAGACGGCGAGATTACTGTAAAAGGTCCTTCCATTTTTAAAGGATATTTTAAAAATGATGAGATGACGAAAGAAGCTTTTACAGAAGACGGATATTTCAAAACAGGAGACATCGGACATGTGGATAGTGACGGATTTTTACAGATCACAGACCGTAAAAAAGAGATGTTCAAAACCTCCGGAGGAAAATATATTGCCCCTCAAACTATTGAGAATCTGGCCAAAGCGTCGAAGTTCATCGAGCAGATCATGGTGGTAGGCGACGGTGAAAAAATGCCGACCGCATTAATACAACCTGATTTTGAATTTGCAAAAAGCTGGGCGATGAGAAACAATTTAAACATAGGTTCCTCTCCACAGGAAATTGCAAAAAGCCCTGAATTAAAAGAAAGAATCGAAAAAGAAATGGAAGATATCAACGAACATCTTGGAAACTGGGAAAAAATCAAGAAAATTGAACTGACACCGGAAGTTTGGAGCATTGATGCCGGACTTTTAACACCTACTTTAAAGCTGAAAAGAAAAGCCATTAAAGAGAAGTTTATTGATCTTTACAATAAGATGTATGAACATAATGAATAATATAAAAACCGCTTCTGTTGAGGCGGTTTTTTGTTTTTCTTTAAACACTAATAGGCACAAATACTTTCAATTTCGTATCAATAATACAATTTATAATTACACTATATTTGTCATTCTGACGAAGGAAGAATCTCTTTAAACAAAATACTAAAATAGATTCTTCACTCCACTTTGTTTCATTCAGAATGACAATGAGGTCGCATATTTTTACTTCAATTTATCAAAAATTAGTTATTCGTAAAAATATTTGTGCCTACTAGTATTAAAAAATAAAAAAGCTGTTCCAAAAAATTGAAACAGCCTTATATTTTAAAATCGTAATTAAAAAATTAGAATTTAATCACAGTTTTCATTCTTTCGTTTTCTTCCATCACCAATTCGTCATCTACAAGAATTTTTCCTGAATGTTCATCGATAATGATTTTCTTTCTCTGAGCGATTTCCATTTGCTTTTGAGGTGGAATTGTGAAGAAAGACCCTTTCGGAGCACCTCTTTCCAATCCTACTACAGCAAGACCGTTTGGAGAGTTTGTTCTGATTCTGTTGTAAGAAGCTAGTAATCTTTCGTCGATTTTAGCAGCATATTCTTTAGACTGCTCGATCAGGTATTCTTCTTCTTTTTGAGTTTCAGAGATCAATCCGTCTAATTCTTCTTTTTTGAATTTCAAGTGATTTTTAAGCTCGTCGATTTTTGTGTTCAATTCACTTAAAGTTTCATTCTTGTGACCGATTTTAGCACCAAATTCTTTGATTCTTTTTTCAGCAAGTTGAATCTCAAGTTCCTGATATTCAATTTCTTTACCTAATGCTTCAAACTCTTTATTGTTTCTTACATTATCCTGTTGAGACTTGTATTTTTCAATTAAAGTTTTTGCATGGTTGATAACCTCATGTTTTGTTTTGATCTGATCGTCCTGATCTTTGATATCTGCATGAAATTTTTCAGCTCTTTTTTCAAGACCTTCGATTTCAATCTCAAGATCCTCTACTTCGATTGGCAATTCTCCTCTTGTATTTCGGATTTCGTCCAATCTAGAATCAATGATCTGCAAATCGTATAAAGCTCTTAACTTCTCTTCAACTGAAATATCGTTGGTTTTTGCCATATTTTAAATGAAATAATTTACCGGGTTTGTTTTCTCAATAGATTTTGAGATTGCAAATGTACTAAATTTTTGTGATAAAATTTCAAATAATTGTTGAGTCACAAATTGTTCTGACTCAAAATGTCCTATATCACAGATCAGCATTTTGGATTCGGCAAGGAAAAAATCGTGGTATTTGACGTCTCCTGTAAGATATGCATCACATTTTTTAGAAATGGCAGACCTTATTCCGCTGGCTCCGGAACCGCCTAAAACCCCTACTCTTTTAATCTTTTTATGGTTAAAATCCGAGTGTCTTATTACCTCCAGACCGAATTTTTCTTTCACCATTTTCAGGAAATCTTTTTCGTCCATTGCTTCTTCAAAATCGCCATACATTCCTAATCCGCTGTGGTGATTGGTGTTGTCTAAGCTATAGATCTGATGGGCAACTTCTTCATAGGGATGAGTAGATTTCATGGCTGCAACGATTTGACCTTGTTTATAATCTTCAAAAATCACCGAGAT
>CBFGVN010000393.1:0-3699 GCA_965651845.1 uncultured Chryseobacterium sp.
ACTTCAACTAAAATTTTCGTTGTCAGAATACCATGAATTAATTAAATGTAAATTCACCATATTATGTAGAGAATTATTTATTAAAATTTTTAAATTAATTATAATTAAAATTTCACACAAATGATAGAAGATTTTCCATTTTACTTATCGCTTATTGTAGCTATTGTTCTGTTGATCATGCTGGCGAATAAAATAAAGGTTGCCTATCCGGTTTTGCTGGTTATTGCAGGATTGCTGATCAGTTTTATTCCCAATATTCCGATGATAAGGATTGATCCGGAGCTGATCTTCATTATTTTCCTGCCGCCTTTATTATATGAAGCCGCGTGGGCAATTTCATGGAAAGAATTATGGAAATGGCGTAGAATTATAGGAAGTTTTGCATTTGTAGTGGTATTTTTTACAGCGACAACGGTGGCCTTCGTGGCCAATCATTTTATTCCCGGATTTTCTCTGGCATTAGGATTTTTATTGGGAGGAATCGTTTCTCCGCCCGATGCGGTGAGTGCAAGCGCCATTTTAAAATTTGTAAAAGTTCCGAAAAGAATGGAGTCGATTCTGGAAGGCGAAAGTCTTTTGAATGATGCTTCTTCCCTGATTATTTTCCGCTTTGCGATGATTGCGGTTGCTACGGGACAATTTATCTGGCAAGAAGCCATTTTCAGTTTTTCATGGATGGTTGTCGGTGGAATAGGAGTGGGTGTTCTTATTGGCTGGCTGTTTATGAAAGGACAGAAAATTCTCCCGACGGATGCGAATATGGATACAATACTTACCATCGTTGCACCGTATGTCATGTATATTGCAGCAGAAGAAGTCCATAGTTCAGGGGTTTTGGCGGTAGTGAGCGGAGGTCTGTTGTTATCGAATAACAGGCATAATTTTCTGAGCACATCTTCCCGTCTTCGAGGAATTAATGTCTGGGAAAGCCTTGCTTTTGTGTTGAACGGACTGGTTTTTATCCTTATCGGGCTGGATCTCCCGGAAATTACTTCCGGACTGGAAGGCGTGAGTACTTCTGCGGCGATAGGCTACGGATTGTTGGTTACTGTTGTTTTGGTGATCGTAAGAATTATTTCAGCTTATGGAGCGGTGATCATTACATTGATTGCCAGAAATTATATTCCTGTTGCAGATACGAGAAGTCCGGGCTTCAAAGCTCCGGTTCTTCTTGGCTGGACGGGGATGAGAGGGGTAGTTTCTTTGGCTGCAGCCTTATCAATACCTGTAAAATTGTATGAAGGCGGCCCTGATTTTCCGCAAAGGAATCTCATTTTGTTTATTACTTTTATCGTGATTCTTACGACTTTGGTGGTTCAAGGGCTTACTTTGCCTTACCTGATCAGAAAAATGCATATGCCTTCCTACAACGATCATCTTCCCGACGATGAAGCAGACGATCTTATCCGTCGAGAAATGGCTAAGCTTACTCTTCAGTATCTTTCTGATAACTATGGGGAAATGCTGGAAAAAAGTCCCTTCCTGCAACAGATCCATGATAAGTGGAAAGGAAAAATAGATGAAGAGTCTGATATAAAAATTTCCCCCGAGATCAAAATGGCGTATCTCGATATTCTGAACCGACAAAGAGCATGGCTCATCGAGCAAAATCACGATAAAAACCAACATTTTGATGAAGACCTTATCAGAAAGCACCTCATGAAAATTGATCTGGAGGAAGAAAGGATTTTACTGGTTCATTAGAAAAGTTAAAACTTTTTGAAGGTACTCATCTTCTTTCAATACTTTGTCATACGATTGTCTCGCATACACAGGAGAAAGTTCATAATTTTCCGGTTTTGAATTAATATCGTCATTCTCAATATACTGATTCAAATGGTGGGTGTATTCTTTGATGAGTTTATTAATGGTTTTTCTCTTTATTTTGCATAAAGTATTATTCTTTATTTTTTGTAAAGAATTAAGAATGAAAGATTTATCTCCGTGAAAATTAATAACATTTGTCACATATGATAGGTTGTGCTTGTCCTGCATTACTGAATGCTCATCTTCAAAAATCATGTTCGTAAAGGTTTTAATTGTTCGGAATTGGTATGAAACACTTAATAATGATAATTTGAAAATCAATTGACGGGTATCGAGAAAGACTTTCTCAAGACCTTGATAAGGCAGTCTTTTGCAGTAGTAAATTGAGTTGACATAATATTATATTTAAGTGGTGGTGTGTAAATTTTTTAAGTAAATAACTCTAGATTATTTAATTTTTTCTACTTCAAATATCTAACCAAAATTTCTAATTTGTTTTAAAAATATTAAATAAATGTAATAAAACGGTATAAAAATGTAATATTTATTTAAAATCGATATTATTATTGTGATTTTTGTGGTATGTGATGATTATTTTTTAATAAATAATATTCGTTTGATGAAGTTTTTTGTAGTTATAATTCTACAAGATGTGAATTTATTTCTACAGAAATTATTTGATTTATAATGAAAGACCACATAAATTTGTCATGTTGTTTTTCTCTGATGATTGAAAACTTTCATAGAGAAGAACACAGTGATACATTCTAAAAATACAAATCTGAAAGGCTGGAGCCATCTCCGTTCCCAAAAGAGATTTCAGCCTTTTTTTAGTGATCCGTAAAATTTTTTACATAAGTATTTTTTTATTACAGTAATCCGTAACAAAAATTGAATGCTACGGATTATTTTAACAAAGTTTCATCAAAAGTATAGTTTTGTAGTTATAATTCTACAGAAAGATAGAATTATTAGTACATAAAATATTATTATTCAAAGCATTACATTGCTATTTTTGCGGATAAGTTTTCATGACAAGTTAAATTTTGCTTAATGATTAATACCTCTCTAATAAGTAAAACAGGTATGATCTCTTTTGATTGTGAGATCCTTTTTTTACTATAAAGAAGTAATACTTGTCTTGTATTAGAGATCAGAAGTTATTAAATTTTTGGTCTCTTTTTTGTCATATTAATAAAAATACAATATGAGAAAAGAAAATTATAACTATCTGGTCGGGAAGACCCGCCGCGAGATTGTGAAAGAAATGGGATGTCCTTTCAATGGTTTCAATTATTTCAGAAGTATAACCTGGACTTATGAAGTCGGGAAAACCTGGCTCGGCAAAAAAATTATCCTCTCTCTCTCTTTTAAAGATGAAAAAGTTTCTGAAATTATATTATTTAAAAGTTTCGGGAAATATTGAGTTAATTAATAAAAAACCTCCCATTGCTGAGAGGTAAATAAAAATTGACTTTATATTGAATCTTAATTCAATCTACTGATTATTTTTAAGCCATTTCAGGCGACGCTCGTCCGGCAGATGTTTGACCTTGAAATTTTCAAAAACCGCACTGAAGCCATTTCCATCCGGGCATGCTGCCATTAAACCGACCATCACCGGAGAGTTATCCTGAAGATGGGCATTTCGCATCATGACATAATTTTTATCGTCAAAAGAATAAAATACTTCAACGGCATCCAGTCTTCGCACGGCTTTTATCCAGACTTCCGAAGGTGTTTTGTCTAAAGTTATCACGCTCCAGTCACTGGTTTTGTGGGTGACAACGGTACTGAGATTGTATTTTCCGTCTACAAATTCTATCCCTGCCTTGATCTTATTTGCTTTATCAATTCTCAGCATTAATCCCTTTTGGTAGAATCTGGCTTTATAATTGCCCATGATTTTCACTTTCGCTTCAAATTCTCCTC
>CBFGVN010000394.1:0-3698 GCA_965651845.1 uncultured Chryseobacterium sp.
AACAATTCGTTCCGTTTTAGTAGTTAAAGTTCTTAAAAAAGCTTCTAATTGTGAGATTTCTTCATCTGTTAATTCCAGCATCCTTACCATTCCCGATTTTTCGGAATGCAATGTAATTCCGTTGTGAATGGTTAACCGTTTTTGTCCGTGCTCGGGATTTCCTTTGCTGTAAAACTGGATAACTTCATTTAAGGACAGCATAGATCCGTTATGCATCCAGGGTCCTGTTCTGGCTGTTTCACGTAAGCTTGGAACACGAAATTTTCCGGCGTCTTCCGGATCTTTTGTTATTAAAAACCTTCCTAAATCCTCTCCTTTTTCTCCTAATAATGATGTTCCTACATTTTCAAATTTATTATTGGAAAAGTATCCGGAATTATGACAGTTCATGCACTGAGCTTTGGTTCTGAAAAGATGCATTCCCATTACCTCATCATTTGTAAAAATATCCGATTTTCCATCAATAAACTGGTCAAATTTACTTGAGGAGCTTTTAACTGTTCTTTCAAAAGTTGCAATAGCTTTAGAAATCCGGTCTTTAGTTATGGCTTTTTCACCAAACGCTTTTTCAAATAAAATTTCATAGCCTTTTATTTTTGCAATTTTTCCTGCTGCGATGTCAATGTGCTCACCCATTTCCCTTTCATCCTGAATCGGAATTTGTGACTGTTCTTCCAAAGATCCGGCCCGGCCGTCCCAAAATAAAGACTTTGCATAAGCGACATTCAGAATACTCATCGCATTCCTTGAGCCCAACTGCCTGTCGTGTCCGAAAGAAAAAGTTCTGTTGTCGCACCAGCCCAATTCCGGATCATGGCAAGAGGCACAGGCAATCTGGTTGGATTTTGACAAACGGGGATCGAAAAAAAGCACTTTTCCCAAGAACGCTTTGTCTTTAGAATATTGATTATCTGTTGGAAAAATACCATCAGGTAAATGCCCGATTTCAGAAAAACTATCTAAAGATTCCGGATCTAAAATAGGTTTGGGCCATATTGAAGAATTACCCGAAGAATATAATTTCCTCAGATTGGCAATAAAGTCATTCTTTTGCCTGATGTCTTTCTGAACGGTGTTGTTTAAACAATTATTCAAAAGTGAGACAACCAGAAATAAGATGAGTATCCAGCTTAAAGCATTCTTCATGGTTCATTGAAGTTTCGGCAAAAATATGGATTCTTGTGAAAATAGCAGTCGATATTATTGAGTCATTTTTTTGCATCATTCGCCTATCCGGTTCAAAAAATCATTTTTTTTGCGAACAGAAACGTCCAAAACCGAATTATCATCCATAATGACCTGTCCTCCTTTTCCTTTGATATATTCTTTTAAATAGGAAAGATTAATAAGATGCTTATGATGTATCCTGAAAAAATTTTGTTCTGAAAGGACGGTTTCAAATTCAAGTAAAGTTTTGCAGACCGTTATTTTGGTTTTATCGATCAAATAAAATGTGGTATAGTTGGAATCTGCCTCACAACGGATAATATCTGAAATATTAATCAGTTTAAAGCCTTGTAAAGTAGGTAAGCTTATTTTGTCCTGTTGAGGAACGCTAACAGATGAAACCATTTTCTTTTTAGCATTTTCCAATGCTTTATTCACAGCAACAATAAAATCCAGTTTTTTGATTGGCTTTAAAAGATAGTCCGTTGCCCCGTTTTTTATCGCCTGAATGGCAAAGTTTTCGTAAGCCGTTATAAAGACTATTTCCGACTGCAGCCCTTTAAACATGGATAAAAGCTCAAAAATATTGCTGTCGCCAAGCTGTACATCCAGAAAAAGGAGATCGGGAGTAGTTTTTATAAGGTATGTATATGCTTCTTCTACACTTGCTGCCTGAAAAATAACTTCTATTTCAGGAAATTCGTTTTCTAAAAGCAGTGCTACATAATCCCTGCCGTATTGCTCATCATCAATAATGCAGGCTGTTACTTGTTTTTTCATCTTTGTGGTATATATATTTTTATTTGTGTTCCTTGTGTTTTGGCATCGGATAAGCTTTTTATTTCTAAACTTATATCAACATTAAATAACTGCTTAAAGGTATCGATCCTTTTTTGAGAAAGCTTTACTCCAAATGAATTCGTCTTGCCCGATAGCTTATCAATATCTTTAATTCCCCATCCGTTATCTTCAATTGTAATGCCAAGTACGGAATCTATACAATCAAAAGAAACCTGTATCATTCCTTTTCTGTCTTTAAGGTTGGGAATACCGTGTTTAATGGCATTTTCTACGAAAGGCTGTATCAGCAAAGATGGAATAACCCATTCCTTGTTTACATTTTCCGAAATATTGACTGCATAATCGAACTGATCTTTCAGGCGCAGCTTTTCCATATTCAGATACAAAGAAAGATACTCTGCTTCATCCTTTATAGACATGAATGTTTTTTCGGAATAATGAAGCGTTTTCCTTATCATTTGTGAGAAAACATCCAGATAATTTTCTGTTTCTTCGTAATCTTTTTTATAGAGTAAAAACTGAATGGAATTGAGGCAGTTATAAATAAAGTGCGGATTGATCTGTGCTTTTATCGCCTGTAGTTCCAGCTCTGCAATTTTCTTTTCGTAAACCAATTCTTTAAGCTTTTTATTTCTCCTTTTCTGAAAATAAAGATTGAGAATTAAAAAAATAACGGTTCCCGAAAGCAATATTAAAAATGCAGTAAACCACCATGTCTGCCAGAATTTGGGTTTTATTTCAAAATTCAAATTGGTGGAGATATAGGATTGCTTGCCATTGTACCCAATTCCAAAAACTTTAAAAGTATATTTCCCCGGCGGTATAGAATTAAATATAATTTTAGATGAATTGCTGGTATACCAATTATTATTAAGACCTTCAATTTTATATCTATAGCTTATTTTTCCCTGAGAGGTATAATCCGGGAAACTCAGATTAAAGACCACATCGTTATCAGGAGACTGGCCGATAAGATTTTTCTTCAGATCAAAAAATTCTTTTCCACCAATCACAATAGAATTGATAATTACTTTTTTATTAATAAATTTCTGCTGGCTTAATAGTTTTTTTACTGAAAATATCCCCAGTCCTTTAGATGTAGCAACATAGATCGTATCTTTTCGAATGACACATCCGGCTACAACGTTGGAAGGAAGACCATCTGTTTGGGTAAAATTATCAATCTTAAAAGAATTTTTGTTTATTTCTATACGGTTCAGCCCGGAATTGGTGCTTGCCCAGAGGATATTGGGTTTTTCTACTTCGATCTTCTTTATCTGATCGGTAGCCAGTCCATTTTTCTCGGAAATTTTATATATAACCTTATGATCATTAAAAACAACTACTCCCTGAAGATTGGTAGCTCCAACATATAAATGGGGTGACAGTTTTTTTATATCGGTAAAATAATACCCTTCCAGAAATAAAGTTTTCCGTTTCGTATTGATATTAAACTTAAATAAATCCTTAAAGTTTCCCACAAACATACTGTCTTTATCATAAGGCAGCGCAGTATATGTTCTTTCTTTTAATAGCTTAGAATGGGTATCTTTTACAAAATTGTACTTCACCAGCCCATCTCCGACACAAAATAAGACTGAGTCCTCATTATATGGAACTAAATTCTTTAAGGTCCATTTTTCTATCAATTTTTTCTTTCCAGTAATTCTGTTGTAAAGGAAAACCCCTTTAGCCGATCCAAAAATAATAATGTTATTTTTTGCATATAT
>CBFGVN010000395.1:0-3693 GCA_965651845.1 uncultured Chryseobacterium sp.
TCTCTGGGACGGAGATGTCCTTTATCATTACGCAATTTGCGGATTACTACTGCTATGGAAACAACCAAATCAACCAATGCCTGATTGGCTTCCCGGTTTTCTTTACTGAAACGAGGAGAAAAATTTCTTATATCGTCTTTGTCGAGTTCAACATTTGCGTTGATTGTCCCTGTCAAAAAACCTTTGCCTAATGGGCTGAACGGAACAAAGCCAATTCCTAATTCCTCCAACGTCGGAATGATTTCATCTTCAGGTTCAAACATTGAATACTCACTTTGTAAAGCAGTTACAGGCAAAACCGAATGTGCTTTGCGAATGGTTTCGCTATTGGCTTCCGACAATCCAAAATATTTTACTTTTCCTTCCTGGATTAAATCTTTGACAGTACCGGCAACGTCTTCAATTGGCACATTCGGGTCAAAACGATGTTGATAGAACAAATCAATTACGTCAGTTCGTAATCGTTTCAAAGATGCCTCGGCAACGGCTTTTATTGTTTCGGGACGGCTGTCTAAACCAAGCCTTACATTTCCGTCTTTGAAGCCGAATTTCGTTGCAATTACCACTTTGTTACGAAATGGTTCAAGTGCTTCTCCAACCAACAATTCATTTTCGCCATAGCCTTGTGCCGTGTCGAAAAACGTAATGCCTAGTTCAGCTGCCGAACGAATTAATTGGATGCTATCTTCTTTTGTCGGTGCGTTAGGGAAACTTAATCCCATAGCTCCAAAACCTAATGCAGATACTTCTAAACCGCTGTTTCCTAATTTTCTTGATTTCATTTTTTCTTGATTTTAAAACTTGACACCACAAAGGTTGTTCAATAAAAAATGAAAGCATTTGCCATTTGGCAAAAAGCGATTTTTAGCGGATATTTTTTCTTATTCTGCTCAAAGACGATTGCGTAATCCCTAAATACGAAGCAATGTACGACAGCGGAACACGATTAACCAATGTCGGAAATTTTTGGATAAAATCAAGGTAGCGTTCGGTTCCGTCTTGCGAAATTAATTCGCTTCTTCTTGTAATTTTTTCGCTGTGATGTTTGGTTACTATTTTTGAACAATCGCATCCCAGCCAATGATGGTATCTAAAATTTCTTTCCAATCCTTTTTTGTAAAAACCACCAATGTACAATCGGTAATTGCCGACAAATATTCAGACGGAGTATAAACTTCATCAACCGTATTTCCCGATAAAATCAAATGGTTTAGAGGTTAAAAATAATTGTCAGTTATCCAATATTGTCCTTACTTCCAAAAGTAAGGATTTTTTGTTCCTCTGCAAGAGTTTCCAATAATTTCTCTTTTGCCATAGTTTTACTATCTAGAAACGTCTGCATTGGTGTTTTACCGTAACAATGTTTTCCCGTATGTGTTCTTTCATTGTTGTAATAGGACAGCCTGCTGTTTAGGTCTAATTGCAGTTCCTCAATGCTTCTGTAAATTTTCTTTCTAAAAGCTATGGCATAAAATTCTTCCTGAATTGTTCTGTGAAAACGTTCACAGATACCGTTGGTTTGAGGGCTTTTGGCCTTAGTCTTCGTGTGATCAATATCTTCAATGGCCAAATAGAGCTGGTATTCATGCTGTTCTCTTATCCCACAATATTCAGTTCCTCTATCGGTTAAAATTCTGAGTAAACGAAGTTCCTGCTGCTCAAAGAAAGGGACTACCTGATCATTAAGCATGTCAGCAGCAATAAGAGCATTTTTACGGTCATATAGCTTTGCAAATACTACTTTGGAATATGTGTCAATAAAAATTTGCTGATAAATATGTCCAACTCCTTTTATATTGCCTACATAATAAGTGTCTTGAGCACCTAAATATCCAGGATGATAAGTTTCAATTTCTCCATGAGCTTTTTTCTCATCCCTGGCTTTCTCTAATGCTGAAAGTTGAGATTCAGTAAGGACTATACCTTCTTGGGCAGATTTTGCTTCAAGCGCCTTTAATCTTAGTTTAAACGTATGTAAATCGTGTCTTAACCAAATACTTCTAACTCCGCCTGGAGATACAATAAAGCCTTTCTTTTTAAGCTCATTACTTACTCTAAGCTGTCCTAAAGCAGGGTTGTCAATGGCTATCTCAACAACAGCCTTTTCTATAGTTTCATCTACACGATTCTTTAATACGGGCTTTCTTCTCGAGATTTCCTGTAATGCCAATTCGCCTCCTTGTTCATACAATTCTTTGAATCTATAAAAACTGTCTCGGGAATATCCCATCACCTTGCAGGCTTTGGATACGTTTCCTAAATGTTGTGCTAATTCAAGTACGCCTAACTTGTTTTTGATGATTTTTTGTTGTGTAGTCATAATACTTAATCTGTTTTAAAGTTATTCAATTTGATTATAACTGTCAGATTAAGTGTTGACTAATTCAAATTAATATACATAAATGTCATCTAGGTCATCAATAAAATAACCTTCATTATGAATCTCTTTAATTGGATTGTCATAAAGTAAGAATGCTTTAATCTCAGGCTCAAGAATTATACTGTCTTTTGTAATAATATTTAATTTAACTTTTTCTCTTAATTGCATAAGAAGTCTTCCTAAAGCATTTTGGCCTTTTAAAATATTGGGATTTGTGGGTGAAGCCCCCCAAATATTATCTTTCTTCGAGAACTCTACTATAGTTTTGTCACCTGTACTTAGTAATAATTCAGAAAATATATCAAAAGTCTGTATCAACTTGACTTCAAGGCACCATTTCATTACCTTAAATTTAACATTGTCCCAATCCTGCCTGCTATACTGCTGGTATTTTCTGCTCACCGCTTTGGCATCCATAGGGTTTTTTGTTTCAATAATTTCTTTTTGAATCAATGGAAATAGTGGAAATTTACACGCTTGATAAAGAATTTCCGAACTTTGAATATTTACTTCATTAATAAAAAGAGAATATCCTGGAGCCATATTAGAAAGGCCACCAAATTTAGATTCGGTTTTTGCAAAAGCTATAATTTCTTTTGTATTATATTCTCTGATGCTCGGATTCATATTGCTAATTTAAACATTTTTTAATTAACCCCTATTGATTACAGGAAATAAGGGGGTCCAATTATGACCTGGAACTTCCCACCAATATATCAATGGACAATTGTTAGGAATATTCCGCCAGGTAAAGAAATGAGTCCCTAAACCAAAAATTTTATAAGTTGGATTAATAAGTCCTAAAGGTCTTAAATTAGGTTTGATCTCACCGTTGATCATATTGATAATATCGATTCCTTTCTCAGTGATGACTTCTTCAAATTTAATCCTGTTGCCGGCATTCGTAAAAAATGTTTCTTGAGCTGGGGATGTTTTACTTCTGTAAGCGTAATCTTCATACTTGGTCGCATTCAAGTTCTCAAGATAACTATTGATTTTATTGTTGTTTGCCTTAATTGGTTTAGCGATATTAAATTTCTGGTCGGCAAATTTTGCGTGATTTTCTATATAGTAATTGGAGAACCAATTGATCTTTTTACTAACCTTTTCACTAAATGTCTTTATAATTCTAAAATCTTGAAAAGAAAATCCCCATTGATGCAGACAAAAAACACTGATTGATAAGGTGATTTCATTTGAAAGAATCTTATCAGCGAATTTGTTACCAAAGCTGTCTGTACTATTCAAAAACTCAACGATATGTTTCCCGATGGTACTCCCGGAGGCTAAGATGTCATCAAAATAAACATAAT
>CBFGVN010000396.1:0-3681 GCA_965651845.1 uncultured Chryseobacterium sp.
CTGATTGTACAAATTTCCTTATCCATGTCATTGTTTTTTAGGGAGTTCAACATTTATGTGTATTATCATACTCTCTAATATAATAAATTTTACAATACGAATGGAGGTTTATCAGTAATTTTTTTTTCGGATGAAAAAGTGAATTATTTTTATTAAAATTGGATTTTTTAAGATAATTGGTATTGTTTTAAAGTGAATTAAAATAATTTTTTTTTAGACCTAAAATAATGTCCCTGTGTTTTCTGTCGCCATTTTAGGGATCGGGATGTCTGTTTTCCACTCATCGTTCATTTTTTTGATGAAATATGCGGAAAGCAGAGGAGATGCTTTTTCAATGTTTTGATGAACAAAGAAATACAGATTCTGCAGACCTTCTTTTTTCCATTTTGTAAGATGTTTCAGCCAGTCATCGAGTCTTTCATAATCACTTTCCGCATTGGCTCCTACGTAACGGATAAAGGCATTCGGAGTGGTAAGGCGCATGTGAAGCATATCTCTTCTTCCTGCCGTATCCACGATGATATTGGTGATATTATTCGCTTCAAAAAGCTCACAGGTCGTATTTAGGATATCTTCATCCGTAAACCATTCCGTATTTCTTAGTTCGATAGCCAGAGGAACTTCTTTCGGCCAGTCTTTCACAAATTTTTCTAATCTTTCATAATCTTTTGGTTTAAAATTATCATGAAGCTGCAGGAAAACCATTCCTAATTTTTCATCAAAATTCAAAACGGCAGTGGCAAACTGAGTAACCACATCCTCAATATTAAGAAGTCTTCTGAAATGTGAAACGGTATAGGTGATTTTCGGGAAAAACTTAAAGTTTGGAGGAGTTTTTTCTTTCCAGGTCTGTACCTGTTCCGGAGTTGGCATTCCGTAGAAGGTAGCGTTCAGTTCAATTGAATTAAACTGTGTGGCGTAATAGGTCAATTCGTCCTTTGTACCTTTTGGGTAAAAGCCTTTCAGGTCGGTTTTATTCCATTTTGCACATCCGATAGAAATATTTTCCAAGCCTTTTTTGTTTTGACTTAAAATTTCCTTTGTTCTGGAATGATCTTTTGGTAATGTAAAATCTATTTTTGAAGGATCTTCTACCTGTCCGAATTTCATAATTTGAAGTTTTTAAGAATTAAACACTTAAACAAATATAAAACAAAAACCACGGAAATCGTTTGATTTAAAAACAAAAAAAGACCTCCGAAGAGATCTTAGAATAGTAAAAAATATATACTTACTGCCCAAGATATACAAAGATATAGGCAGAAAGATATTTGGGTTGCAGGTTCAGAGCTGTCCCGGAGCCCCCTGTTGAAATCGAAAAGGTATGGGTGTGAGCTCCTGCGCTGGTTGTATTTAGTGTAGCAAATCCATCGTCTACTACGGTTTGTGTGGTTCCTCCTTCCGTACTGTTTATAGAGCCGTTGGCACGGTCGTTATAAGTATGGCTGTGTGATCCTGTAGTTTGGGTTGCCACATTGCTATAGGTAATATTGGGGAGATTAGCCTGAGTAAGGGCTATTGAGGTATTTCCTCCTGCTGCACCCAATGTTTCCGTTGCTGATTTTGTTTTTAAATAGCGGTTTGTGCTGTTGGGAAGAGCTGTTGTAAAACCTAAAGCTGCAGCTTTGGCCTGGGCGGTAGCCGAAAGGGTAGATACTGCTCTTCCGTCTAAAAGGTACCATCCGTCGTGATCCATACCCGTGCTACTGTATTTTATATCGCCTACAGCCGGTGCCTGGATTTCCATTCTGTTCCAGGAAGTTCCGTCGTTGTAATAAAGACCGGGTGTTACACTGGTAAGATTATCATCTGCCGATGTACTGGTGTTGTAAACGGTAATTCCCGCCAGATGGCTGGGGAACGGACTGGGATTATCTGTCGCCGTTAACGATACTTTCGGCATCAGCAGGCCTTTATTTTGATTTTCGGCATAAAGCTGTAAAATAGCATTCGAATTGGGTGTAGGGTTTGCAGCTATTCCGTTTGTGATCATTATCTGCGCTTTACTGATAAAGCTGATGAAGAATAAAGCGAATATATATTTAAATTTTTTCATTGTCTGATGTTTTTAATTTCCTAAATAAATAAAATACTGAACCACCAAATGCTTGGGATATCGTACAATAGGCGTATTGCTGCCTCCGCTGGCTACAGAAATGGTATGACTGTGGTTTCCGGCTGCTCCCGTAGTTCTTGTTTCGGTATTGATAAATCGCATACCAGCTACACCGCCTGCTGTATAGTTCCAGTACGTTGCACCTCTCTGGGTATAGGAATGTGTGTGAGCACCGTTTGAGGACGTATTTCCTGTAAAGGTAAGATTGGGGAGATTTGCCTGCAGGATAGAATAAGAACTGGATCCTCCTGTTGCTGCCAAAGCTTCTGCATTATTTTTTCCTTTAATCATTCTGTCACTTGAATTGGGAAGTACGGTGGCAAAGCCTAAATTGATGGCATTAGTCTGTATTGCTGCAGGTAATGTTGAAATATTTCTTCCGTTCAAAAGATACCAGCCGTCGTGATCTGTGGTGGATACGCTTGATTTGATATCACCGATTTTCGGAAGATCACCATTGAAAGACATTAAAACCCATTTAGTTCCATCATTATAGTATAATCCGGGCATTACATTATTGGGTGGCGTACCTGCTGTTGCGGTATTATAAACCCACATACCCTCTACGTTAGTGTTGAAGGGAGAAGGTGAGGTTATTGAAGCCAAAGCGATGGGATTCATTAAAAAACCCTTGTCACTGCTGCTGAGCTCTAAAATTGCTGAATTGGACGGATTGGCTGTACCGATACCTACTTGAGATTTAGTGATTATAAAAAACAAGATCCCGATGAGTGTATAAATATATTTTGTTGTCATGATTAATTTCCTAGATAGATAAATGTATTGGTGATAATATTTCCCGGCTCAAGCGATACAGGCTGACTGCTTCCTCCCAGCGAAAAACTGAGTGTATGGTTGTGGTTTCCTGCGCTTATTACACTACTTGCTAATTGGTTATTGCCTGCAAGAGGGTTATTGGTACCTCCTGCTACATTAATTGTTGTTGCGGGATTATCTGTGTAGTTATGGGTATGGTTCCCCGTAGTATTGGTAGTACCTGTAAAAGTTACATTGGGAAGATTGGCTTGTGTCAATGTAAAGGTATCTGCACCTGCTATTGATGATAAGGCATCTGTGCCGCTGGTATTTTTCAGGTACCGGTCTGTGGCATCAGGCAGATTCGTTGTAAAGCCCAGATTGGCTGCTTTTGTTCTTGGAGAAGTAGCTAAGGTGGTTACATCTCTTCCGTTGAGAAGATACCATCCATTGTGGTCTGTGCTTTGGAAACTATTTTTAATATCGCCTGCTTTCGGGCCTTTTGTGGTAAGCTTTACCCATGCTGTTCCGTTGTTGTAATATAATCCTGGAGTCACATTCGTAGGTGCAGTGCCTGCGGCAGCGGTGTTGAATACAATCATCCCGGCTGTGTGGGAGGATAACGGATTAGGTAGCGTAGTAGATTCCAAAGCAACTCTCGTTAAAAGAAATCCTTTGTCATTGGCAGCGCTTTCGAGATGTAAGATCGTTTCCGGATTAATAGCTCCTGATGAGTTGGAAATTTTTACCTGCGCACTGATTGTGCTAAAGGCAAACGGAAATAATAAGAGCAGTAAAGTGCTCCTGTT
>CBFGVN010000397.1:0-3664 GCA_965651845.1 uncultured Chryseobacterium sp.
AATTGACACCGGTAAATTCTCTGGAATCCAATACGGAAATGACGCCATCCAAAGCTTTTTTCAAAATTCCCATACCCGGGTTTCCTGAAAGCAGGGTAGTATGCACTCCCGTTCCATATCGGAAATAGTAGCCTATAAGATAAATTCCCGTCGACGGAACAATGTATGAATTATCCGCATCTGAAAATAAAGAAATAGAGCCAATTGTTTTGTCGATTGTTAAGAAATTGATCTGTTTCCAGGAAGAAAAAAGGTTTAAGCTCAATAATGATATTGAATTGTTTTTCCGGGCTGAGTAAACAGTTTGGTTTAAAGAATTTGGAGCCGTTAATAAGCTCGGGTCAAATTGCGATACCTCAGAACTCCCCTGATTGAGAGCCATGATCTGAAAACCTGACAATGATGTGATTTGAGGAGCTTGTCTGATACTGACATTACCATTAACGTCCAAAGCAGTTTTTGGATCCTCTGTTTTAATTCCTACCTGAGCATTTTCAAACATAGGGAATAAGATTATTAAAAAAAAATAGATTTTGTTTTTCACACAATTATTGTTTGTGATTTTTTAGTATGCAATAATTATTCCCTTTTTATTGAATTGTTTACGGTTTTTAATAGGTTTTAAAGTGGAAAATTTAAAGATTTAGATCATTTTTTTTCATGCTAAATAAATTGTTTTATCATTAAGTTAAAATATTATTAATCAATATAAAAAATCAGCAGTAAAATTTTACTAAAAATAAATCAACATATTTTGAATTATTTTCGCGAAAAAGTAAAGAAACTTCCGATAAAGAGTATAAAGAAGTGATGCTGTAATTAATATTTTTAACTTTCCAAAAGATATTCCTTGTAGTTTCCAAGGAAATCGACGTCTGCGTCTAATGCTTTTAACTCTTCCAGGGCATTTTCATGTAAAACTGGTTCCCATTTTCCGACAACATTGATGAAGAAAAAGTAATTCCCAAGTCCGGTTTTCAATGTCCGGGATTCTATTTTGCTGAGGTTCATTTTTCGCCATGCAAAAACCGATAAAACCTGATGCAGACCTCCCGCATGATCCTCAGGCAGGGTAATCAGCAACCCGGATTTTTCTCCCAGAATATTTAATTTTTCATTGTGATAAGCCTGCTGTTTCTTTGAAATAACAATAAATCTGGTATGGTTTTGTTCAAAATCCTGAATATTTCTGTGAATGATTTTCAAACCATACAAGTTCGCGGCAAATTGATTGGCCACAGCAGCTAAATTCCTGTCCCTGTTTTCTGAAACATACTTTGCAGCCGCAGCTGTAGAAGAAAAATCCTGTTTTATTACCTCTTTAAAATGATCATCCAAAAAGTGAAAACTTTGCGCTAAAGCCTGCGGATGAGAGTAAATTTTTTCAATATCCTTAATCTTACAGTCGGGGTGCACCATCAGATGATGCGCAATCGGCATTACAGCCTCCGCTTCAATTTTTATTTCCTGAGTTTTATATAAATAATCCAGTGTCATAGAAACCGTCCCTTCAATCGAATTTTCAAGGGGAACAACGGCTTTGTCAACCTCTCCGTTTTCTACAGCGTGGAAACAATCTAAAATATTAGCTTGTGGTAAAAGTTCTTCATCCTGGAAAAGCTGGGCAGCTGCCAATTGTGTAAAACTTGCCTGCGGACCCAAAAAAGCAATCTTCATTGAAATTTATATTTTTTTAAATGTAGTAAAAAGTTTTCAAGGTTTAAAGTTTAATGTTCACAGAACTCGAAACCCCAAACTCAGAACTCGCTTCACCCTTTCCAGTTCTCTTCAATCAGTTTCAGCAGGTAATCCGGACATTTCACGATCTTGTTGGTTTTGGCGTCTAAAAAGAAAAGAGTAGTAGAAGCTTCGGTGAGTTTTACATGTTCTTCATTGAAGATTTCATATTCGAATTCTATCCTTACTCCAGGAATTTTTTTTACATAAGTATGAATTTCTAACATTTGATCATAGAAAGCTGGTTTTAAATACTTAATTTTATACTCGGAAACAGGTAACCAAATTCCTTGATTTTCAATCTCATTGTAGGACATTCCAATGCTTCGAAAAAGTTCAACACGACCAATTTCCAAATACTCGGCATAGTTGCCGTAGTACACGTATTTCATTGGATCTGTCTCTCCGTAACGTACTCGTAATGAGTGAGTTGTATGTATCATCTTTTATCGTGAATTATACATACAAATATATTTTTAAATAATCAATAGGTGCAATATTTTTTTTAAAAATAAAAAATTTAGACCTTTGTCTTCCTTCTAAAAAAATACTAACCAAGAACTAATCGGGGCATAAATTATGGATGAAAATTTAATGATGATATGGCAGAAGTGCCTTCAGTTCATGCGCGATAATCTGAACGCAGCTGAAGATAATTCTGATCTGAAAAAACTTGAAAAATCGTTCGATTTGCTATTTGACAAGGTACAGCCAATTTCTTTGGTTGATAATAACCTTACACTGATGGTACCGAGTGATTTTTACAAGGAATATATTGAGGATAATTACCTGTCCTTGCTTTCTGCTGCCCTGAAGAAAAATATAGGAAAAGGAGTAAAATTGTGGTATTCTGTAATGGAAAATAAGCCAAACGGTTTAGAAAAACCCGTTACTATGAATATGAAAGGGAAAACAGTACCTACTCCAAAAGTGCAGGAAACGATGCCGCAAGGTTTTTCGTCTAATATTGTGAATCCTTTTGTGGTTCCGGGAATCAAAAAAGTAAATATTGATTCTAATTTGAAATCAGATTTCTCTTTTGACAATTATGTGGAGGGGGAAAGCAACAAATTTGCAGCGACAGTAGCGAGATCTATTGCAAAAAGACCGGGTGCAACGGCTTTTAACCCACTATTTTTATATGGTGGATACGGAGTGGGAAAAACTCACCTCGGACAAGCGGTTGGACTGGAAGTAAAAAGCCAGTTTCCGGATAAAGTAGTATTGTATTTGTCTTCTGAAAAATTTATTCAGCAGTTTATTTCAGCAGCAAAAGCTCATAAACAGACAGAATTTGCGAATTTTTATCAGATGGTGGACGTACTGATTATCGATGATATTCAGTTCCTTTCAGGGAAATCGGCGACTCAGGATAGTTTCTTCCATATTTTTGATTATTTACATCAGAACGGAAAACAGATCATCCTAACGTCTGATAAAGCTCCTGCAGATATCATGGATATTCAGGACAGAATCGTTTCCCGTTTCAAATGGGGGCTTTCTGCAGAGATCAAATCTCCTGATTATGAGACGCGTAAACAGATTATTGTTGATAAATTAAGCAGAGACGGGATTGTTTTGACAGAAGATATGCTGGATTTTCTGGCTTCTGAAGCGAAAACAAACGTAAGAGAGCTTATCGGAGTAATCAATTCTGTGATTGCGTATTCTACAATTTATAAGTCAGATTTAAGTCTGGAATTGTTAAAGGATACAATCAACAAGATCGCTGCCAATCAAAAGAAAATTATCAATATTCCTTATATTCAGGAAGTTGTGTGTGACTATTTCGGGATCAAAAGAGAGCAGCTTTTATCAAAAACAAGAAAAAGAGAGATTGCTCTTCCGAGACAATTAGCCATGTATTTTGCTAAAGAATTTACGAACTCAACATTCACTAAAATCGGTGAAGAAATGGGAGGTAAGG
>CBFGVN010000398.1:0-3660 GCA_965651845.1 uncultured Chryseobacterium sp.
CATGAATCTATAAATGTTTTTGCTCACGATCTGGTATTTGTAAGCATCTGTAGCACCAACTGTAAGGTAAGGAGTCGCGATCGCCGTTGGATGAATTTCCCGGATTCCGGCTTCTATTAACTTAAAAGCTTTTGTATGGGTCGATGAAACGGCAGATGCTTCTTTTACATTGTCGATTTCTTCAATTTCTACCTCGAAACCTTCGGTGGCTTTTGCAATGTGATCTTTCACTTCCTTCACTGTATTTCCGGGAAGAAGCCTGAAATTGACTATGAATTCAACTTCGGGCGAAAGAACGTTGGGTGCATCACTTCCTTTCATCATCGTTAAAGCGGTCGTGGTACGAACCAGTGCGTTGGTAGAATTATTTTTAGTTAATTGTGACAGTAATACAGGTCTCAACAACCATTGATTGGCAATTGCCATTCGATTCACAAACGACATCGAGCCACCGATATTGGTAAAAAATTCATTAATCAATGGAGTAACGATGGGTTTCATCTGATCTTTTTCTAATCTTTGCATAATGACAGCCGCTTTTCCGATGGCGCTTTCCAACGGAGGCATCGATGAATGCCCGCCTAATCCTTTTACTTTAATTTTTACAGAGAGAAAACCTTTTTCCGCACAACCGATTACGGCAACATCTGCGTCAATTCCGGCAACGCTTCCTTTTTGTAAAATTAGTCCGCCCTCATCATAAACTGCATCGAATTTCAGATTTTTACTTTTGAAATAATTTGCGATTTGTGCCGCACCTTTTTGTCCGCCCACCTCTTCATCAAACCCGAAAGCAAGATAAATATCTCTTTGAGGCGTATGTTTATTTTTAATTAAATTATTTAAAGATTCCATTAAAGAAAAGAACATTCCTTTCATATCGATTGCTCCCCTGCCATAAATTCTTCCATCGGCAACAGCTCCGGAAAATGGTCCAAAATCCCAGTCTTCGGCTACTTTTGAATTGGGAACCAACGGCTGATCATCGGGTCTGAAAATGTTTTCAGATTTATCTTTAATTTCCGCATCTCCTGGAGGAACAACATCATAGTGAGAGAGGAATAAAATGGGATCAAGAGAGGGATTGCTTCCTTTTAACCTGAAAACCAAACCATACTTATTGACTTCATAGTTCTCCGTATTATGTTAGATCAAAGGATAAGTTTGCTTTAAATATTCTTTGAAAGTATCGAATGTAGAATAGTCAAATTCTCCTAATTCTCCCGCAGAAACCGTCGGAATTTTTATCCCACCCGAAAGCCTCTGAATGGCAGAATCGTTTTTAACAGCTTTCCACCCCTGCCCATTTCCTGCATTGGCTTTTCTGAAAGGGTACGTGAATGTTTTGATTAAAATGACAGCTATTAAGACAATAAGGATGGCGAGGAGGATGAAGAGGAGCTTTTTCATAATTTTGAAATTGTGGTGAATGGTTATTTCAAATATAGTGAGATTTTTATTTGGGGAGTTCTTGAGAATTGGAAATTCCAAATCTGACTGTTAATTGATGTCATAATCATAAAAAAGACCATCTCATTTGAGACAGTCTTTAGTTTTATTTTAATGTGTGACAAAAAATCTCTTCAATTGAAGAATTTTTTAAGTCATTAACATCCATGAACCATGATAACGTAGATTACTTTTTTCTTTTTTTAGAACAACTCTAATTTTCACACCGCATTCCAAGTCGAGAAACTACCTTTATTATCAAGTTCCTGCTTTCTCTTTCGGATAAAATCGGTAGGGCGAATTCCATTGATCTCATAGAAAAGATCTGAAAAGTTTTGTCGGGAAGCGATACCGCATTCTTTAGCAAGGGTTTCGATGCCGTATTTCAGATATTCGCGGTTTTCGAATAATAGATTTGTGATATAATTGATCCTTAATTCACTCAAATACTTATTGAAATTAACTTCCTTATATTCATTAATGACCTGCGACAAATAATTAGAATTCGTTCCGAATTGCGATGCAAGTTTATTGATAGTCAGTCCTTTTTGGGTAAATTCTTTTTTATCTTCAAATGATTTAAGTTTCCGGAGGAGCTCTTCTACCTTATTTTCATCAAGGTTGGTTTTCTTTTCTTCTGGGACGGAAACATTTTTTTCAACCGCATCTTGTTGCATCATGAATTTTTCTTCCAGCAAAATATATTTCTGCTGAATTTCTTTCCCTTTTTTGTAGCGGATAATTAATAAAATAACCAGTCCTATAGCAAGAATAATTAACCCGACAATAATGAAGCTTCCCCATGAGTTTGCTTTCTCAAGTTCATTTTTTTCGTCCAATAAAGTTTTTGTATCATATTCTTTATGAATTTTTGGAGATAAATAAATAAAATCTTTCGAAATAATACTGTCTGCCTTCAAAAGCTGACTTGTATAATATAATTGTTGTTCCTGATTTTTTTCTTTCTTATAATGATTAATAAGAAGTTCATAATTTTCTCTCAGCTCAGGAAGGATAAATTGACGCTCTTGAAAAATAGAGTCTACTTTTTTAAAGTAAATGATAGATTTTACATTATTTTTTAAACTCAAATAACTTTTTCCCACATAAAAATAACCTACTGAAAGCCAGGCAAAATCACCGCTCTTCTTTATTAATACAATAGATGGATTCAGATGATCTAATGTTAGCTTGTATTGCTTCTTTTTATAATCAGAAATGCCCTTGCACAAAAGAAAATAGCCTTTTTCCTGTGCAAAATCCGGATCATTTTTCACTTCGGAAAGTCCGGTTCGTATGGCAGAATCTGCTTCTTTGGTTTTACCAAGATTACGGTAGCAGATAATTAATTGATGAAGGCTGTTGAGATACCCTTTTTTATTATTAAAAATTTCATTCGGATGAAGGTTTGATTTGGATTTTAGACTGTAATAATCAATACATTGCTTAAATAGCTGAGCTGCTTCCTCGTAGTATCCTAAATAGCTTTTTACCACCCCGATGTGATACAGATTCTGGTATTTCAAAAACTCATTATTTGTATTTTTCGAATATTCATAGGCAGCAAGATACTCGTTAAGTGCTTTTTGATATTTTTTATAATGATAATAGTATACAACTCCTTTCTCAATGTACGCCGTACTTATAAGATCGCTGTTTCCTGATTGTTTTGCAGCCCAAACTGCACTGTCGGCATATTTTAATTTTTTCTCATTTAAAGATGAATAAAATACACCGTCTTTATATCCCTGAACCAGCTTTTCATAGTTTTTTTCCTTTTTTGCTTTATTAATATAAACCTGAATGAATGGAAATGCCCTAGAGCTATTTTCTTCCATATTCTCATAGTTTAGCCGCAGTGTATAATATTCACTGTGTCCTTTTTGAGAGATCGCAAGTTTAAAAAATACTATAAAAAGTATTAATAATAGTTTTTTAATCACATTATTGAATTATATGGCCATAGTTTATTATCAAAAATACACAAAAACAGTCAATTTTAATCAAACTATTATGAATTATATCAAACTTTAAAAGAAATTGCACAATCTATTACAAACAACTGTAAATCAACAGATTAAATATGTCCTAATTTGCGAATTAAGACGTCAAAATTTCCGAATAGGGACAACGCTTATTTTTTTTTTCCATTTTTAGCCTATAAATTCGACATCAGAATTCTAAAAAAAAACTAAACCGGCCGGGATAACT
>CBFGVN010000399.1:0-3654 GCA_965651845.1 uncultured Chryseobacterium sp.
ATTGAAACCAAAGAAGCTCCTGCATCGTTGCTTCCCAATCCGAATAATTTTCCGTCTTTTTCAATGGGTAAAAATGGATCCAAGGTGTACGCTTTGTTTGGTTTTACGGTGTCGTGATGCGTATTCAGCAAAATCGACGGTTTGAAAACATCAAAATTTTTATTCACCGCCCAGATGTTATTTTTAAAGCGTTTTGTCGGAATCTGATGTTTTTTGAAAAAATTTTCAATTTCCACAGACGTATTAAATTCATCCTTGCTGAATGAAGGAATTTCAATCAGTTTTTTTAACAATTCTACTGCATTATTCAGTAATTCTTCTTTACTATAGACAGATTTCAGTTCCTGCATGATGGTTTTCTATATGGTTTTTTAGTTCGGTTTCTTTAATTAAGAATACCTTATTTACATTATTTTTTACTGCTCCAAGAGCATTTTCAAGCTTGGGAAGAATTCCTTTGTGCAATTTTCCTTCATCTTTCAACGTTGAAAATTCTTCTTCGGAAATATTTTTAATAACAGATTTAGGATTATTTACATCTTCCAAAACGCCTTCTTTATCAAAACAATACAATAATTCTACATCATATTTCACTGATAAAGCCTGAGCAATTACCGAAGCAATCGTATCTGCATTAGTATTGAAAAGATGCCCTTTTTTATCATGAGTGATTGCCGAAAACACAGGAACCAATTCCAGTTTAAGCAACTTTGAAATCAGTTTTTTGTTCACGCTTTTTTCGGTAATATCTCCCACAAATCCGAAATCTATTTCTTCATGTTCTCTTTTTTTGGCTTTAATTAAATTCGCATCAGCACCGGAAAAACCTATTGCTTTGCACTTTTTCTGTTGAAGTTTGGCCACAATATTTTTGTTGATTCCTCCTGCATACACCATCGCCACGATATCCAAAGTATCTTTATCTGTGATTCTTCGTCCATTCACCAGCTTCTGTTCAATTCCCAGTTTATCTGCTAAAGTCGTGGCCAATTTTCCGCCGCCATGAACAAGGATTTTCTTTTCTTGAATTTCAGCAAACTGCTCTAAGAATTGTTCTAATAAATCCTCATCATCAATTAATGCACCTCCTATTTTTATAATGTATAATTTTTCTTTCATTGTAAATCTCTTTAGGAAAGTCTGGTCAATATTTTGGGATCCTGAGTGAAAACCTAACGGGTTTCAGAAACCCGTTAGGTTTGATTTTATTAAGAATTCAACTCATCTAGAATTTCAGAGAAAACTGCCTGAGCCGAGAAAATCCGGTTTTTTGCCTGCTGATAGATAATAGAATTTTCACCATCCATTACCTCATCGCTCAATTCTACATTTCGACGAACCGGAAGACAGTGCATTACCTTTGCCTGATTGGTTTTTTCCAGTTTTTCATTTGTTAACATCCAGCTTCCTTTCACTTCCGGCATTGCAGCGTAATCATCAAAAGACGACCAGTTTTTAACATAAATAAAGTCTGCATTTTTCAATGCTTCATCCTGATTATGAATTACTTTGACATCTTTTGTAAAGTTTTTATCCAAATCGTAACCTTCAGGATTGGTGATGACAAAATCCACATCCATCTCCTGCATCCATTCTGCAAAAGAATTTCCCACCGCATGAGCAATTGGTTTGATGTGGGGTGCCCAGGTTAAAACCACCTTAGGTTTACGGTTTACACTGAGCTTGTCGAAGTGTTCCCAGTTTTCGGTAATTGTGATGCAATCTGCCAAACTCTGCAAAGGATGACGTGTTGCGGACTCCAATGAAATAACCGGAACTTTTGCATGTTGCTCAAACTGGCTTAAAATACTTTCATTAACATCATCTTCTTTACTTTTCATTCCTGCAAAACAACGCACTGCAATGATATCGCAATATTGATTTAAAACTTCAATTGCATCCTTGATGTGTTCTACGGTATCGCCGTCCATCACTGCGCCATCTGCAAATTCCAGGTTCCAGGCTTCCTGAGCAGCATTTAATGTTAAAACATTTAAGCCTAAATTTTGTGCTGCAATCTGGCTGCTTAAACGCGTTCTCAAACTTGAATTTAAAAATACAAGTCCGATGGTTTTTCCTTTTCCTTTCTCGGTTTCCGAAAGAGGATTTTCTTTAATTTGTAAAGCTTTTTTTATAATTTGCTGTAAGTTTTCAACATCACTTACAGAGGTGAATTTTTTCATTTTGAATTGATTTTAAAGATTTTTTATCTCATATATTATGTTGAGTTTTAATGCTATGATCGCAAAAGTTTTTTTAATTAAACCTGAAAATATTTTTCGTTCGCAAGGGCTGAACTACGTTCGTAAACCTTCAGTTTATACTCAGCAAATGATAGTTGTGTTTGTCATTCTGACGAAGGAAGAATCTCAACTTTATTTTTAGAGATTCTTCACTACACTTTGTTTCGTTCAGAATGACAAACCACATAATTTTCACAGATTAGATATCCTCCAATACTTCTTTTAAAGCACCGATGAATACATCAGTTTCTTCTTTTTTTATGTTAAGCGCGGGAAGAATCCTCAACACAGTCTTATCATTAGAATTTCCTGTGAAAATATGATGATTGTACAACAGGCTGCTCCTCACTTCCGAGCAATCCCTGTCGAGTTCAATTCCAATCATCAAGCCTTTCCTTCGAATGTTTTTAATATGTGGAAAATCTTTAATTTCATTTTCAATATAAGCGCCCATTTTCTGAGCATTCTCGATGAGATTTTCATCTTTCATCACGTCTAATACTGCAATCGCCGCGACACAAGCCAAATGATTCCCTCCAAAAGTTGTCCCCAGCAAACCGTTGCTTGCCTGAAATTTCGGATGAATCAAAACGCCGCCAATCGGGAATCCATTTCCCATTCCTTTTGCCGTTGTGATGATATCGGCTTGGATTCCAAATTCCTGATGGGCAAAGAAATAGCCGCTTCTTCCGTATCCTGACTGAACTTCATCCAAAATCAAAACAACATCATGCTTTTCACACAATTCTTTGATTTTGGTTAAAAATTCAACCGTTGGAATCATAATCCCGCCAACTCCCTGAATTCCTTCAATAATAACAGATGAAATTCCACTTCCTTGTTTTTCAAAAATTGCTTCAAGCTGTTCGATGTTATTCCATTCAGATTTAATAAATCTTTCGTCATAGTTTACCGGAGCAACAATTTTTGGATTATCCGTCACTGAAACTGCCGCCGAAGTTCTTCCATGGAATGAACCTGAAAAATAAAGTACTTTACTTTTTCCATTGTGGAAAGAAGCCAGCTTTAAAGCGTTTTCATTCGCTTCAGCACCTGAATTGCACAGAAACAAATTGTAATCTTCCAAACCTGAAAGTTTTCCTAACTTTTCAGCTAATTCAGTCTGTAATTCATTCTGAACTGAGTTTGAATAGAAAGAAATTTTATCTAACTGATTTTTTAATTGAGCTTGATAATGCGGATGGTTATGCCCGATAGAAATCACGGCATGACCTCCGTAAAAATCAAGATATTTTTCTCCTTTATCGTCCCAGAGAAATGATCCCTGAGCTTTTATTGGATTGATGTTGAATAATGGATATACGTTGAATAAATTCATGTCTATTTATAAATGATAATTGATGTTTGATGAATGATGAATGATGAATGATTTCATCTTTTACTATATATT
>CBFGVN010000400.1:0-3650 GCA_965651845.1 uncultured Chryseobacterium sp.
AGTATTAGTTATATTTTTGTTAGCAATAGTTCCAAATTTCAAATCACTATTTGTTCCAACTGCTATTTGTCCAGCCGAAGATGATGCCATAATATAATCACCTGCACCAGCTGTAGATGCCCCGGAACCATTCAACACGACCCATGTAGAAGTGGCGCCTGTAAGCCCTGTGCTTACAAATTCTGCACTTTGTCCAGCTCCTATAATGATACCAGTATTTCCATTGATTGTCTCAGATCCGGCAGGGTTTACCGTTAAATCAAATGAAGAGTTATTTTTAATTTTGTACAAACGTCCTTTGAAATTTCCTGCTCCACTTATAGCAACAGGAAGAGTAAATGTTCCATTAGCCGCTCCACTGTAAGATACAAAAACATCAGTAGCTGATAAAGCATAAGTAGCTGCCGTTACATCATTGTATTGAACAGCAAAAGAACCTTTCACATCAAGTGTAGAACCTGGAACGCTAGAGTTTACACCCACACTTCCTGTTGGTGTAAACGTTGTAGTAGAAGCTGAGCCCGCTATGGAAAGTGCGTTACCATTGTTACTAATAGTGGTAGCTTCCCCAAGATTGCCTCCCAATTTTATCTCATCACTAACTGCTGTAAGACCGTTGCTCACTGTACTTAGACTACCACTACCACTTCCATTTCCATTACTTCCAGGATCTATTTGAGTAATCCTAGCGAATCCTGCATCATTGAAGATCGCAAAGATGGGTGTTGGGCTACTACTGTTAGTAATTCGTACTTTTACCGTCACGTCCGTTGAAGGCGTATAAACTCCACCGGCTTCCGGCTGTCCTCCAATTGTTGTTGATGTATAGTTACCAATTGAATGAATAAGGCCTGATACTGTAGATGGAATCTGCACATTAGTCGATGCATTTACCCAAGTAAAAAATACGGTCGCATTTCCAGTAGAAAAATTATACCCGTGCAATTGACAACTCAACAGATAAGTTTTACCGGCCTTTAATGTGAACACCCCTGCACTGTTGGTTATATTTTTTGAAGCAAGGGTAGTTCCAAATTGTATATCAGTCCCTACCCCAACATTTGATTGAATTATAGTGGGTTTTGCCATAATATAATCACCAGTGTTCACTAAAGAAGATCCGGATCCACTCACCAATTCCCAAGTAACAGCTGCACCCGTAAGCCCAGTATTAACAAACTGCGCACTTTGCCCGGCTCCTATGCTCACACTAGTATTTCCGTTAATGGTTTCAGAACCGGCAGGAGATACCGTCACAGTGAAAGATGTATTGTTTTTAACTGTGTACATACGGCCTTTGAAATTCCCTGTTCCGTTTATCGCAGCAGGAAGGGTAAATGCTGCATTGGCTGTTCCGTTATAAGCCACAAAAAAGTCTGTGGCAGACATCGCATAAACAGCAGCAGTAACGGCTGTGTACTGCGCCGCAAAAGACCCTCTTACATCAAGGGTGGAACCGGGAGTAGTCGTATTGACACCCACATTTCCTGTTTGTGCAAAGGTAATAATGGAGGTCGATAATGTTATTCCCATCCATAACTTCGTTAGTGTTTTTTTCATTTTGTTTAAAATTAAGTTTGTTATATTTTATTGTAATTCAATATAATTTGTAAATAGTAAGTTTGATTTTAAATCGATTATCTTATTTTCATTCCGTCAAATATGATGAAACTGGTTACAGCACCGCCAGCAGTTTTTGTCACAGTGATCGTGTAAGTAGCAGAATCATAATGTAATATCAAGTCGGGATCTGATGCATAATCGAAAGTAAGGGTATGTGTACCAAGCCCTACCAGCGTTACATCAGACGTATACGTATTCCCAGAATAATTCCAATCAGCTGCTACTTGAAATCCTTTTTTTTCAGAAAAGCTGACCTGCCCATACAGCATGGATGAGTTGTTATTTCCAAACGAAAAATTGGTAACAAATTTAAAGATAACGATCCCGTAAATATTGGTCACTACAGTTTGAGCGGAACCTCCGGGAGTTATTAAGATCTCTCCGTCAAAGGAATAACTATTGTTTAAATAAACAGGGGAAAATTTCTTTACCATTACCCCATTGTTATCAATGACAACCGGCTGCAGCGTTTGTTTGTTGACATAGGTTGCCACGTTAGATACCTGCATATCTCTGGCTCTTATGGGTGCTATTGTCCCATCGCTAAGGATATCCACTCTGGCCACAGGGGGAGTAATACCGCTATTTTCATTTGCAGTTATTTCATTACTTTTCTGTCCTGTAGCATCAAATGCTTTTGAGGGTAGGGCAGTACTCACATCAATTTGAGCATTGGCTTCATTGAATGTAATTAGGAACAGTGCCAAGGTAATTTTTTTTTTCATTATTTTCATTTTAGGATTACACATGTATCAATTCTTATGATTTTTCATATTTAGTTTTTTTGTCTTGTGTTTCTAGAATCTCTTATTTCAATAAAGGTGTAGAGTGATCTTTATTCAAATCTAAAAGCGGTTGCTTTTTCCGGTGTTTTGTTTAATAATTATTTTTTAAGAGTATTTCTTCTGCTAATTGGATATACTGGATGGCTCCTTTGCTTTCTGCATCATAATTTAGAATGCTTTCTCCAAAACTTGGAGCCTCGCTTAGCCTTACATTTCTATTGATGATGGTCTCAAAAACCATTTCAGGAAAATGATTATTGACTTCTTCCACTACCTGATTGGATAACCTTAACCTGTTATCATGCATGGTAAGGAGCAAGCCTTCAATATCCAGATTATTATTATAAATGTTTTGAACACTTTTAATCGTATTTAAAAGTTTTCCCAATCCTTCCAGTGCAAAGTATTCGCACTGGATAGGAATGATTACTGAATCTGAGGCTGTCAGGGCATTCACTGTAATGATTCCCAAACTTGGAGCACAATCTATGATGATATAATCATATGCATCTTTCACTTCTTCTAAAGCTTTTTTCAACATATATTCACGATGATCCTTATCTGCTAATTCAATCTCTGCTGCAACCAGATCGATATGTGAAGGGACAATGCTTAGATAACTTGTTACCTGTATGATACATTTAATTGTTTTTGCGCTATGTTCCAGCAAATTATATGTTGAAAATTGAAACTCTCCGATTCCCAGACCTGAAGTTGCATTAGCCTGGGGATCTGCATCAATCAGCAAAACTTTTTTTTCTAATATTCCTAACGCTGAAGCCAAATTTACAGCTGTAGTGGTTTTTCCTACCCCTCCTTTTTGATTGGCTATGCCTATGATTTTTGCCATTATTCTATTTTTTACTTGCTCAATACTATCTTTTCTTAATTTTAGCTAAGTACAGAGGAGATTCCGGGCTATGATCATCATCAGTTTCAAGAGGATTTTCAGAGGTTTCAAAAGAGATGTCTTCAGGGCTTTCAATTTGGTTTTTCATATCCATTTTCAGGTTTCCACTATATCTACCCCCCATATCAACTTTCAATAAATCAACAATGATATTTCCTTCTATCACTCCTGTATTTTTTATATGAAGTTCTTTGCATGTAAGATCCCCAGTGAGCCTTCCATGAACAATGACACAATTACTGCTTAGAGATCCTTTTATAAAAGATTTTGTCCCAAGAATAATACCTTCATCGAAAGCCACAGTTCCGTGAACACTTCCATCTATACGGATT
>CBFGVN010000401.1:0-3630 GCA_965651845.1 uncultured Chryseobacterium sp.
TAGAATTCAATTTAGGAACTACATCATTATAAAAATTTATATATTCACTTGTAATATGAGCTTTGCAATTATATATAAAGAATAAGCTTATAAATAATATTGATTTTAAAAAAATTGTTTTCATAAGTTGTTTATAACAAAACCACCAAAATATTTGATGGTTTTATTCATTTTATTTTTTATTCAGAATAATCTTTAACATTATATCCTTTTACACCAATAAAATCGATCTTTTCAATTTTCATATTTGCAAAGAATTGTTCGAATGTAGGATTCCATTGTGCATGATATTGAAAAATCAAATTATCTACTTGACTAGGTATTTGATCTTTAAAAGTTATATAGATAAGAGGGTGAACAAATGAATTATCAGCCGCAATTCTTATCATTTTGACATTATAAGGATATAGTTTTAGTATATAATATTTTGTATCAAAATCAGTTTTATAATCACAACCCATCATTATAATATTTATATTTTTATTTTGCAGTTCATTATAGAAAACTGAAAAATTTTGATTATAATATTGTGTTTTATATGGAATAATTGATGTTAACTTAGGAGTTACCTCATTATACATATTAATATAATCTGTTGTTGTTTGTGCTTTGCAATTATATATTAGAAAGAAGTTTATTATTAATATAATCTTTAAAAATATTTTTTTCATAATTATTTTTATTTAAAGTTAAATTTTTATGGACATTCTATTACAGTTCCTTTTTCTCCCATTGGTCCACCACTTTCAAGAAATGCATTAAGTTTTTTTAAGTTGCCATTTGCGTCTACTTTTGCAATACTGATACCTGCATTAAGTTGTTCTAGCATATATGCTAGTCCGATTGCTTTAGGATTGTAATATTGTCCAGAACTATCCTGTGATGGCGTTGTACTATAAATAGATTTAAATTTATCAATTTCGTTCCAAAGATCTCCCCGTGCTTTAAAAGCATGAGTAAACGGATCATAATTTTCACTTCTAGGATAAGTTGCTAAAAACTGAATGGCTGCAGCTTGGTCATTCAACACTAAAGTATATACTTCAGTATTTGTACCAGATATTCCATATACAAATCTAACTTTAAAGTTAGGATTTACAGCTGCTATTTCAAGCATCCCGTACAAATCACCGGCAGAAGGTACTCCCGGAGTTCCGGAATGAGTATGTCCGTCACCAATATAAGCACTATTTAAGGAACCCACGGGAGGGTTAGAGCCATGTTCACTTCCTTCTACCATTGCCGTTACCTGATAAGAATTATCGGGATATTGCCCTAATGCTAAAGCCCATTCATTTTGTGCGTTCGCTTTTCCTTTTAAAACCACATCCATCGTTTGCCCTGCTGTACTATGAAGAACTGCATTGGCTTTATCAATATCTGGCTTCGTTAATAGACAATCAGGATCATCAATACCGATACCCGGATCTCCGGTTCCTCCCCCGCTACACCCCGGAGCGGGTCGGTAAAACATATCACTGCTCAAAGTACACGGATCTTTTGGTGGTATTCCTCCGGAGCCGGGAGTTCCACCCCCACCTCCGCCACCGCCACCGCCACCTCCGGTAGCAGGGGGAAAACTCGGACCATCATCTATCCATACGGTAATTGTATGACATGAAGTGGTAAAACATAATGAACAATGATCACAACTTGACCATGTCTCATGATTCTTACAAGACCAATATGTACCACACTCCTCGAAATACAAGAACTTTGAACTTTCGTTGCGTACAGGTCTAGGTTTCTCAAAATCTTTCATCCAGATTCTTCCATATTCGTCATTGTACTTCTGACCGACAAATAAATCTTTAGGAATATTGGTGAAGTGCTCATTCCCAAAAGTCTTATTATCCATATACATAAATGTATAGAATATCTGTTCACGAAAATCTCTGCTGATACCTTCATCGTAGACAATGTTTTTTAGCAAGGCATTATCATAATCTTTCACTCCGGTTACCGAATTTCTGTCATCCAAAGTTGCAAAAAGCACAGAGCTTAGTGTTTCATTATCATGCGAAAGCGGAATCATAAGTCCTGTTGCATTTTCAGTGTCTACAATCTGCATTTTGTCCCAGATCGGCATACCTTTCTGATCCGGCATGGTAGATAAGAAATTGTTTTCCTTGTTGTAAGCTTCAAGAATGCTGATGTAATCTACACCAGATTTTGTATTGAGAGAAGAAGAATGTTTGAAAAAATTAGCATTGTTTCTTTGAGGATCGGGTTCTCCTTTTGCGAAATCTTCATTGCGACAAGACCATACTAAGGTCATAAAAACTGCCATGAGCGACAGCCAAGAAATAATTTTTTTTGTCATTTCATTTGTTGTGTTTAAGAATCGTAAATATATAAAATTTCCTTTAATCACATCGCTGTGATTATTTCCGACAAAAATATTTGTAAAAAATAGATCCGTTGATATACTTTAGTTATAATTTTTATTACTTTAGTGATTATTTTTATTGCAGTATGACAACATTAGGAACTAAGCTAAGAAAACTAAGAGACGACAAAAAAATGTCGCAATCTGAAATTGCACATATATTGGGCGTTTCACAATCTGCTTATAATAAATGGGAATCTGATTTATCAAAACCAAATATTGATAATTTAATGAAGATCAGTAGTTTTCATGAGATAGATCCTAGTGAATTATTAGAAGATCAGCCGAGTATCAATTATTCTAATAATGAATTTAATGATTCTAATGTCTTTAATCATATATTTAATCATAATCAAACTGTGAACCTTCAATCACCTGAATTACTTAAAAGCGTATTACATAATCAAGAGCAAATTGCAAAACTAATAGAAATGCAAACCAAGCTCATCGAAACCCTTCTTAAAAAATAAACTAACTTTAAAACTGTACAACATGCCAATTACAAACCTAAACAACATGCATCTTACTACTGCACAGGTTGAGACTGCAAAAACTTCTCTTTCTGCTTTGGAAACAGCATTGCAGGATATTACCATTAATCTCTCTGCAGAAGACCGCCAAAAATACGGAAGCATCAACGAGCAAAATAAACTTTTCGTCAACAAAATCTATGATTTTAATAAAAACCAGCCTAACCTGTGCGCAACGGAAGTAGACTGGGCAGAATTTGAAAAAGACTTCACTTCCAGGCAGAATTATGAGGCACTTATTGCCAGATTAGATAGTCTGGTGACAAGACTGAAAAATGCCAAAATACTTCATGATTACGACAATTATCAGGCTGCCCTTACAGACTATGCCTATACAGCCTATAAGGCGGGAACCTCATCTCCCGGCTATGAAGTGAAACAAAACGAACTGAAACAGTTCTTCGGGAAAACTTCCAAAACAGAGGGCATACCTCCGGCAAGTCAACCGTAAACCTTACATATTAATTTTTTTTAATCATTTGTCAATTTGTGTGCCCCCTGAGAAACATGGTTTTTCGGGGGTGTTTTTTTATCCGTTGATAGTATGGAAGGGTAGGGTAAGGTTGTCAACAGATTTTTTGGCGTAGAAGACTGTTCCGGAAATCTTTACGACCGTTTGTTTATGGTTATCCAGCTTCAATATCAAGGTTCCAGATATCAAAAACGGGGTTTCGAACCCCAGAATTAGGGTTGGATAACCTTAATGATTAA
>CBFGVN010000402.1:0-3614 GCA_965651845.1 uncultured Chryseobacterium sp.
TTTTCTTTATAATTTAAAGTTAATAAAGCATATAAACTGTTTACATATCTGTCATAAGGTTTTGGAAGCTTAAAATCCTGAGCCACAGCGTTGGTAAGACTGTATACTCCCGGATTTTTAAGTCCGATGGCAAAATAATCCTGCGTTTTCTGTTCTTCATACTGAGAACTTGCTCCTCCGGTTGCCGTAAGGTTGATGCTACCGATCGCAGTTTTATAATTGACCATTAAATCATTATTAAAATTAAATCCGTCAATATACTGCTCACGATAATATCCCTTTAAATAATTGGCAGAGCTCCAAGGTCTTTTCTGAGTACGTAATTCATCATTCCAAACCATTCCTGATCTTAGTAAAACATCAAAATGTTTATCGATCTGGTAGTTTAAACTTACATTTCCTGTGATGTTTTTCTTGTTTAAACTATTGGTCATTTCATAAGCAATCAGATAAGGATTATCGATATACGAACTGAATGGGTGAATCTGGTCTATCTGCTCCTGTCCCGGCTTCCAGATAGGCCTGTACCACTCCAAATCTACATTCGGATTTTGGAAAATCATGAAATAGGAAATAGACTGGTTATTGTATCCCGTTGCCGGAAGGTTGTCACTCTTTGTCTGGCTGTATGATAATTTTACGTTGGCTTTTAATTTTGAGCTTAATTTATGATCTACCGATACTGCTGCGTTCCATCTTTCCAGTCCTGTATTCGGCATCATCCATTCGTTGTTCAGGTAAGTAAGGGATGTTCTGTAGGCTGTTTTATCATTAGAACCTTCGATAGAGATATTATTGGAATAGGTTGTCCCTGTCTGCCAGAAATCTTTGATATTGTTTTTGTAAGGTCTCCAAAGTTGTCTTTCTTTACTTTGTCCGTTCACCGTAGGATCGTATTGGTAATAATATTGTCCGTTAAACTTCGGTCCGAAAGCACTACTCGTCCCCCCCGTACTCACACCGTCTGCCGAAGCTCCGTAAGAATAATAGTAGTTCCCGTTCTTATCTTTGGTCATTGTTCCCTGCCCGTATTCATATTGCCAATCCGGCCATTTTAGTACAGAATCGAAACTTGTGTAAGAATTAAGCGAAACCTGAAGCTTACCATCCTTATTCTTTCCGGATTTTGTAGTAATCATTACTGCTCCTTTGGCTCCTCTCGAACCATATAAGGCAGCTGCAGTGGGACCTTTAAGAACTGTGATACTTTCAATATCATCAGGGTTGATGCTGTTAAGATCATTCCCATAATCAATCGGAACGTCACCTCCGGAACCGGCTCCATAAGCAGGAGTTCCTGATCCTACTGTTCTTCCGTTCATCGGTACACCGTCTACAACAATCAGAGCCTGGTCTTCAAAACCATTCATTGATACGTCTCCTCTTAAGGTAATTCTGGCCGAAGCCAATGGTCCTGCTCCTGCAGTTTGAATTTTTAATCCCGCTACTTTACCTTCCAGTGCACCTGTCCAGTTATTGTTTTGGGTTCTGAGAAGCTGTTCAGAATCGATTTTTTCAGTAGAGAATCCTCGAGCCTTATTTTGCCTTTTGATTCCCAGGGCTGTTACTACCACCTCATCGATGTTTTTAATGGTGTCTTTTTTTGCCTTTTGCTGAGCCGTCAGATTGACACTGACTAGTCCTAACAGTGACAAAACCAACAACTTTTGTGTCTCTTTACGCATATCCTTTTTGTTTGCGCAAAATTAAAACGACATTATGAGTAAGGTTTTAACATCATTTTAACGTTTATTAAAGAATTATTAAACGCTATATGAATTTATTTTTAACAAAAACATATATAAATTTGGTTAACAATAGGTTAAAAAAATTAAGAAATATTAATGTATGTTCTTAATTTTATTTATCTAACTTTAAAATTTTTTCCCCATAAAACAAGGGATACCACAGAAATACCACAATTCATCAATACTTAAAAAAATATCATTATTTAAGCAAGACAACAATAAAAACAGCCTGCCTCAAAAGAAGCAGACTGTATAATTGGTTATTATTTGATTAAAAATTTATTTATTTTTAAGCTGATCCGGAATATTGGTTGTAATGAATCCGATACCCTGCTGCTTCAATTCTTCATAGATGGCTACATCATTAACCGTCCAGGCATTGGTGATTAATCCTAAAGCTTTTGCATCGGCAATCCAAGTTGGATTTTTCTGGAAAATGCTGTAATGATAATCGATCCCGTCTAAACCTTCATCCTTGATTTGCTGTGGAGATAGCTCTCCTTTTAAATACTGAACTTTAAAAGTTGGTTCCAGTTTTTTAATTTCTTTACAAATATTTAAACTAAAAGAAATGAACTCACTTTGAGATTCCAGCTTCATATCTTTAATCATTTTGATCATTTTTGCCGTAAGCTCATCTTCTTTTTCCTTGGTTTTATCCGGTTTTATTTCAACAATCAGTTTTAATGATTTATCTTTTTTGCCTTGCTTTAAATAATCTTTCAGTGTCGGAAGATCTTCACCATTCGACAATTTTACTTTTTTCAGCTCTTTAAAATCTGTTTCAGAAATTTCCATTTTTGCATGATGCTCGTCATGATTTACCACTAACACACCATCTTTCGTCATTCTTACATCGAATTCTGAACCGTAAATTTTTAAATTCTGGGCATTTTCCAACGACTTCAGAGAGTTTTCCGTTGTCGGTGGCTGAGACTGAAAATAGCCTCTGTGCGCGATAATCTGGGTTTGTGCCTTCATTAAAACTGTACTTAAAACTGCTAACCCTAAGATAAAATTTTTCATAATATTATTTACTATTTAGATTAAAGATAATTAAATTTAAGTGAATGGTCAATCATCAATCCACTTCGTTGTCAATTCGTATCCTTTTAAAATTGACTTGCAAAGCAAAATTAACCATTCACATTTCACTTTTTTAGAACGAATATTTCGCTCCGACCTGAATCTGGTAAGGATTTCCGGATAACGGCTCCAGTCCGCTTGTGTTTAAGCTGTATTTAAGCTGTTTGGTAACCGGATCGAACCCTGTAATTCTGTACAGAGCTGTATTTCCGTAAGATTTGTTGATTCCTTTTTCTTTGTTCAGCAAATTCGCTACGTTAAAAATATCAACCGAAAGCTCAAAAGCACCGATTTTTTCAAACTTTATCTTTTTCGCAACACGCACATCCCAAACTCCGTAGAATCCGTTCTTCCCGCCATTTCTTTCTGCGATCTGATTATTATAGTCTGTGATGTAATTTTTTAATGCTTTTCCTACTTCAGGATTATCAATTAAAGTTTGGGTAAGATTCGGGAAAATATAGGCAAGATCGTTGGTATCAACGAAATCCCCGTTTACGTTTCCACCTGCCGTTACAGAGAAACGCGTTCCTCCGATCCCCGCATATCTGATTCCTAAAGTAAATCCTGCAATCGTCGGTGAATTACCATAAATAACTACTTTATTACGGAACTGGTTATCAGAATAAGTCATTCTCAGGTCTCTCGGATCACTTGCGATCATGGTAGATAATGTCGCAGAATTTGCCACGTTTCCGTTGTATGAAGTATTGTCTTTAATGTCAGACCATGTATAACTTGCCGTGATTTCTCCGTCTTTCCAGTAGCGGTAACTTGTAT
>CBFGVN010000403.1:0-3606 GCA_965651845.1 uncultured Chryseobacterium sp.
AGGTTTTTTTTATTGTATTTTTGCAGATTGAAATAGAAAGTTTCAACTCACACTTTATCAAAATTGAAAATCTTTGACAAAGTTTTAAAATTTAAAATAGAAATCTCTTAATGAAAAGGAATAAGAAAAATATAATCCTTGAAAATATCAAACTCTTAAATGCAGGAGCAAAAGGTGTTGCAATCGGAAGAACAGATGAAGGAAAAACGGTAATGGTTTCCGGAGCAATTCCCGGTGATGTGGTGAATGTAAGGGTGAAAAAAGCAAAGTCAAAATACTACGAAGGTGAAGCGATTGAAGTCCTTGAAAAATCTCCTTACAGGGTAGATCCTAAGTGTATTCATTTTGGCGTTTGCGGTGGCTGCAAATGGCAGAATATGAGCTATGAAAAACAACTTGCCTTCAAACAGGAAGAAGTTTATAATAATATTAAAAGAATCGGAGGAATTGATGATTTTGAAACCGTTCCTATTTTAGGTTCCGAAGAACAATATTTTTACAGAAATAAAATGGAATTTTCTTTCTCGAATGCGAGATGGCTTACTCAATATGAAATAAGCTCAGAAGAAAATTTCGGAAATAAAGACGCTCTCGGTTTTCATATTCCGGGAATGTGGAGCAAGATTCTTAATCTTAAAGAATGTTTCCTTCAGGAAGATCCTTCCAATGCAATAAGGCTGGCTGTAAAAGAATATGCAGTGAAGAATGGATTAGATTTTTTTGATGTGAAAAATCATGAGGGTTTCCTGAGAACTTTAATGATGAGACAAAATTCAAAAGGAGAGTGGATGGTTCTTTTCCAGCTTTACAGAGAAGAAAAGGAAAACAGAGAGAAGCTTTTTGCATTCTTATTGGAGAAATTCCCTCAGATTAAGACTTTGGTATATGCTATTAATCCAAAACCTAATGATTCTATTTACGATTTGGATATAAATACCTATTTTGGAGATGGTTTTTTAATGGAAGAAATGGATGGTCTGAAGTTTAAAATAGGTCCGAAATCTTTCTTTCAGACCAATTATAAGCAAGCCTTGGAGTTGTACAGAAAAACGCTTGAATTTGCAGATTTAAAAGGTGACGAAGTGGTGTACGATTTATACACCGGAACAGGAACAATTGCACAGTATGTGGCAAGAAATGCAAAACAGGTTATCGGGATTGAATCTGTTCAGGAAGCCATCGATGCAGCCATCGAACATGCAGAATTGAACGGCCTCACCAATACAACGTTCTACTGTGGAGATATGAAGGATATTTTCAATGATGAATTCCTTGCCAATCATCCGAAAGCAGATGTATTGATCACCGATCCGCCAAGAGACGGAATGCATCAGAAAGTAGTGGAGCAGATCTTAAAATTATCTCCTGAAAAGGTAGTTTACGTAAGCTGTAATTCTGCAACTCAGGCGAGGGATCTGGCTTTAATGAAAGAACATTATACCGTGGTGAAAATTTTACCGGTAGATATGTTCCCGCAAACGCATCACGTAGAAAATATTGCGTTGCTGATTAAGAAATAATTTATTTAAATTTGACCATCAAATCTTAATAGGAAGAATGAAATATTTTAAACTTCTCATAGCCATTTGTTTTTTAGGCTTGCTGTTTTCTTGCGGTGGCGATGATGATATTTGCGAAAGCGGAGAAGGTACTCCTAGAATGAAAGTATCCTTCAAAAACTTTGAAACGGGAAAAGAAAAAACTGTTGATTCTCTGTATGTTGCTGTAGACTACGGATCAGGAAAGGTAGAGCTTGGAAAACAGACTGCTATTTTATCCAGAGTAATTCCTTTAAGGGTGGACGATTCACCCTATACGGATGTTTATTTCAGAATTTCAAAAACAGGAGCAGAATCGAAAGTAAGAATAAATTACACGACAAAATCTATTTACGTTTCTCCGGGCTGCGGAATTAAGAAAACTTATGAAGATTTGAATTCAGTATTAGATCCTACAACAACTAATCCGGTAAAAGCCGTGGGAGCCGGACAAAATTTTATTGAGAATGAAGACAAGACTAATCTATACCTTCTTTTTTAGTGTAATAAGCCTTTTGAGCTTTGCCCAGGAGAATAAGGATGCCAAAAAAGAAAAATGGAAATACGAGCCGAATTTTATGGTGGGTTTTGATGTTCTGAATACAGGAGTTTCTTTTTTCTCAGACCGAAAATTGTACCAGGGTTTTATATCATCAAAAGTTAAAGATAACATCCATGGGATCATCGAAGCCGGTTTCGAATCCAATGTTTATAATAAAAACAGCTATGATGCAAAAGCCAACGGTCCTTTCCTGAAATTAGGAGCATTTTATATGCTGGCAAAAGATCCGGAAAACGAGTTCAACGGCTTTTTCGCCGGCGGAAAGATCGGAGGATCATTCTATAAGCAGGAATATATGGCAGTACCGGTTCGTGGTTATGGAGGAAGCAATTCTTCTATTGCATTTCCGTCATCTACACAGTCTTCGTATTGGTTAGAAGGCACGATTGGAGGAAGGGTTCAGCTATTTGAATCTGATTTTTATATCGATGTTAATCTTCAGCCGAGATATTTGGTGTTTACTACAAAGCAAGATGATATTCAGCCGATGATTGTTCCCGGTTTCGGAAGAAGTTCTTCTAAATTTAATATGGGTTTTGCCTGGAATATTGCTTATAAATTCTAATGTATTTTTAATTTAAATAATATCTTAAAGTATTAAACTAAATAAATAATAAAAGCCTTGAATAGTATTATTCAGGGTTTTTTATTGTTAAATGAAAATAATTTTAGCCATTATTTTATTTGAAAATATAATTTTTATTAATTTTTTTGACATCTTGTAAGGCTAAAAGATATATATTTGCGAAATTAAAAAAAGGATTAAATGCGAAAATCTACTACTTCTAAAGTATTTCTTTTTATGCTATCTTTTTTTGCAGCAGGAATTAATGCTCAAAATACAGGTGGAAAAAAGAATGCTGAATTTAATGTTAACAAACCACAGACTGAACTTGCAAAATCGAATGGTTTTGATAGATGTTCTACTGTAGAATATGAAAATTATCTTCAGGAGAAATTTCCTGGAAGAATGACTGCCGAACAGTTTGAATCTTGGTTGGCTCCATTGATCAGAAATGCAAAAGTAGAAAAATCACAAAATGGGAATATTATTACAATTCCGGTTGTAGTACACGTTATCCATAGTGGTCAGGCGGTAGGAACAGCTCCTAATATTGTTGATGAACAGGTAATTTCTCAGATCACGGTGATGAATAACGATTTCCGTAGATTAACAGGAACTCCTGGTTTTAATAGCAATCCCGTAGGCGCCGATACACAAATTCAGTTTGCTTTAGCAAAAGTAGATCCAAGCGGGAACCCTACAAACGGGATCGACAGGGTAAATCTTTGCCAGGCTTCATGGTCTCAGGCACAGATCGAAACATTTGTAAAACCTGAAACAATCTGGGATCCTACAAAATATATGAATATGTGGAGTGTAAACTTCCCAAGCAGTTCTACAATATTAGGATATGCACAGTTCCCTTCAGGATCTGGTCTTCCGGGACTGAATGCTAATGGAGGAGAAGCTTATACCGATGGTGTTGTGGCAAGGTTTTCAAC
>CBFGVN010000404.1:0-3603 GCA_965651845.1 uncultured Chryseobacterium sp.
TTTTCTTCCTTAGACATATATTCAATCAATTCATTTTGCTTTAAAATTTTATATACCGGATGAAATTCTGAATGAGGAGGTCTTGTGATATTGTATTTCTTAATCCATGAACTGATGGTCACATGAGAAACCCCGATAATTCTTTCAATTTCCCGAAAGCTTAATCCTTCAAGATATAACTGTAAAGCCTTTGTTACGTAGTAATCGTCTATTTGTTTTCCCAGTTTTTTTACGGTAAAATAATAGTTGCAGTCTTTGCAAAGGAAGCGCTGCTTTTCATTCACAATTCCACTTTTTACAACTTTATTGCCATTACATTTAGGACATTGGTTTTCCATAACTATATCTTTTTAGCAAATATATAATAATTTAGCAAATTATTAATTTATTGCAAAGATAAAATTACCTGTATATTAATTAATTTCAATAAAATTATCTTTTTTATTTGGATTTAAAAGAAATTATATTTTAAATTTGCCAAAAAATTTAGATAAATAAATGGAAATAGAAATTTCCTCATCCATACATTTAGTGTATGTGAGTGAAATACAGCAGGAAATGTACGATTCTGCACAGCGTAGAGGGACGGGTATTGCCAAACGTTCCATAGAATATTTAAGTAAGAAGATTTCAGAAGGCAATGCTGTGGTGGCTACTGAAAACGGAGAGTGGGTAGGTTTCTGCTATATAGAAACCTGGTCGCATGGCCAGTTTGTGGCTAACTCCGGGTTAATTGTTTCTCCCAAATTCAGGGAAAGGGGTGCTGCAACTTTAATCAAGAATAAAGTTTTCCAATTATCTAGAGAAAAATATCCGAATGCGAAAGTCTTCGGGCTTACGACAGGTCTTGCCGTAATGAAAATCAACAGTGATTTAGGCTACAAACCGGTAATTTATTCTGAACTGACTCAGGATGATGAATTCTGGAATGGCTGTAAAAGCTGTGTGAATTACGAAATTTTAATGAAAAAAGAACGCAAAAACTGCCTTTGTACGGCCATGCTTTTCGTTCCTGAAAACATAACAAAAAATGGAGCTGCCCATACGCAGCCGGAAATTAAATATAGCAATGAACAAGAAAGTAGTCTTAGCGTTTAGCGGAGGTTTGGATACCTCTTACTGTGCTAAATATCTCAGCGAAACGTTGGGGTATGATGTGTATGCAGTTACTGTAAATACCGGAGGTTTTTCGAAAGAAGAAGTAAAAGAACTGGAGAAAAAAGCCCTGAATCTTGGGGTAAAAGAATACAGGTGCGTGGATGCTCAGAAAGATTATTACAATTCTTGCGTGAAATATTTGATTTTTGGAAATGTGCTTAAAAATAATACCTATCCTTTGTCTGTAAGCGCAGAGCGCACAATTCAAGCGCAGGAAATTGCAAAATTTGCGATTGAGGTTGATACTGATGCCATTGCTCACGGAAGCACGGGAGCTGGAAACGATCAGGTTCGTTTTGACTTGATTTTCCAAGTAATGTGTCCGAATGTGGAAATTATTACGCCGATTCGTGATATGGCTTTATCTCGTGAAGAAGAAATCGAGTTTTTGAAAAGTCATGGCTACGAAATGGAATTCCAAAAAGCACAATATTCGGTAAATAAAGGACTTTGGGGGACTTCTGTGGGAGGAAAGGAAACTTTGACGTCAAGAAATTATCTTCCGGAAGAAGCTTTTCCTTCTCAAATCAAAGAAACTCAGCCTTCAGAACTGGAAATTGAGTTTAAAAACGGTGAGGTTATAGCGGTAAACGGAGAAAGTTTTGAGCATCCGGTTTACGCTATTCAGAAAATTGAAGAATTAGCTTCTGCTTACGGAATTGGTCGTGATATTCATGTAGGAGATACAATTGTCGGAATTAAAGGAAGAGTCGGTTTTGAGGCTGCAGCAGCGTCTGTGATCATCAAAGCACACCATTTATTGGAAAAGCATACGCTTTCAAAATATCAGCAGATGATGAAATCCCAATTATCCGATTGGTATGGAAACTGGCTTCATGAAGCACTTTTCTTGGACCCTGTGATGAGAAATATCGAGTCTTTCTTTATTGATTCTCAAAAAACGGTTAGCGGAAAAGTTTTTGTAACCCTTCATTCCTACAGATTTATCTTAAATGGAATTGAATCTCAACACGATTTAATGTCCGATAAATTTGGAAGTTATGGAGAAGCAAACAGAGCATGGACGGGTGAAGATGTGAAAGGCTATACGAAAATTGTAAGCAATTCTTTAAACATATATCATCAAATTAATTCAGCATTATGATGATGAACCCGAAGGGTTCAATATGAATAGCCGTAGGTGAAACCTATGGATTAAAAAAAATCAACATAAACAAAGAACCCGAAGGGTTCAATAATAATAGCCGCAGGTGTAACCTGTGGCATAATGACAAAAAAAATGAAAAAAAAAATAGGAGTCATCGGAGCCAACGGCTACACAGGAAGCGAACTGGTTCGTCTGCTGGCTTTTCATCCTAATATATCATTGCGTTTTTTATATAGTCGTTCAAATTCGGGGACAAAAATTTCAGATTTGTACCCGGATTTAGCGACAGTTTGTGAGATGATTTTAACGGATCAGCCTGAAGATGTAGATATTTTGTTTTTATGTCTTCCTCACAAAGAAAGTCAGAATTGGCTGACTCAAAATGTAGTAAAAGATGAAACGTTAGTGATCGATTTAGGAAATGATTTTCGTCTGGATGGAAACTTCGGAAATAGAAATTTTATCTACGGATTGCCTGAAATCAACAAAAAACAACTTTCAGGGGCAAAAAGTATTGCAAACCCGGGATGTTTTGCAACGGCAATTCAATTGGCTTTGCTTCCATTGGCTCAAAAAGGTTTGTTGAATGAGGTGTATACAACAGGGATTACGGGGTCGACGGGTGCAGGCCAGTCTTTGCAGGCAACGACGCATTTTACCTGGAGGAATGATAATATTTCAGCTTATAAAACTTTGACACATCAGCATGTTGATGAGATTTTACAGCAGTTAGTTTCTTTTAATACCAATGAAATAAGTTTAAATTTTGTTCCATGGAGAGGAGATTTTGCGAGAGGAATTTTTACAAGTTCCACGGTGAAAACAAATTTAGACCTTTTAGATATCTATCAATTGTTTGAGGATTTTTATGCAGGCGAACCTTTTGTAAAGGTAAGCGAAAAAGCAATTGATTTAAAACAGGTTGTCAATACAAATCGCTGCGTGATTCAGATTGAAAAATGTGGGAATGTTGCGGTCATTCATTCAGCGATTGACAATTTGTTGAAAGGAGCTTCCGGACAGGCTGTTCAAAATATGAATATCGCGATGGGCTGGGAAGAAAACTTGGGATTGAACTTAAAACCGATTGCATTTTAAATGTCAATAGTCAATAAGTCAATCGTGAATTTTTATAACTCGAATCAAAACCGACCTAGGAAAAATGGAGCATTAAGAAAAATAATTTTGTGAACGTTAAGAAAATTCTACTGTTCGAAGCGCGACACAAATGTCGAACCGAAGAACAAATTTTGATTTCGCGCAAGTTTTAGAATTTTTAGAGAACAAAAATATTTTTTAGCGGAATTTTCCAAGTCTTGAACTTTTGTTTCTGTTCT
>CBFGVN010000405.1:0-3576 GCA_965651845.1 uncultured Chryseobacterium sp.
CTGTAAATCCTTTGATGCCTGAATATTTGGGTAAACTTCCGCCTTTGTACAATTCTCCTGTTTTCAGTTGAACCCGGTACGGAATTTTATCATCAGGAATTTCAAAAGCGAAATTGTCATCAAACAAATCCTGCTCAATCGGCCACCAGTTGATTGGGTTTTTTAATTCTAATTCTGTAGCTGAACCGTCTGCATATTGAACGGTAATTTTTCCATTGATAATTTGCGACTGCATCGGATTGGTAGAGCCTGCCATCAGAAAATAGATCTTCTTTCCTTTGCCTGAGACAGGAATTTCAACCGATTTCGGGAAATTATCCCACTGACTTGCAAAGACGATATTTTTATCCACTTTATCAATCTGGAAAGGGATTCCCAAGAAATCAACCTTGTTGTTTTTTCTTTTATTCATCAATCCGCTGTCATCGATTTGAGCAGTGATTAACGGATAGCACCAATTCCCGATTCCCTGCCACGGAAGCTGCAATGTAGGGACATTTAATCTTGGTGAAAGATATTTTTGGTTGAAAATTTCGGTTACTCTTTCATTATATTTTGAAGCCAGCGAAACAGAATTAAACTCTCCCTGATTTTCAATTTCCCAATCTGTAATTTCAATATTTTGCTTAATTCCATTATAATCAAGTTGAATTGAATTTGTTCCTTTACTTAAATAATTTGAAGGAATTTCAATTGATGCATTTTGATTTTTTTGAACTGAAAAAGTTTTATTTAAACTATTAATGCTCAATTTTCCATAAATTGGATTGCTGGATTTTGATTGAATCTGCAGTTTTTTATTTATCCATTTAACCATTAAAGGATACCGAATATCAACATTCACAGGTTGCCACCAGGATGTTCCATTTTGCTCGATCTGTACGAAAAATGTTCCTTTTCTTTCTTCTTTAATTAATTCAAATTGGTTGTTAACCACCCCGGTCTTCGACCACCCCTCCGAAGGAAAGGAATTTTTAATTATTTCCTGTGGGTCATAGACATTTCTGATTTTCTTTTTTGGATCGAAATTCAATTGAAGGCTTTCAGAAATATAATTTACATAATCAGTTTGCTCAGTTTTTAATTCTTCTCCGGAATAAGTAATTTCCATCTTAAATTCTTTTCCTGTCGATGTTTTAAATTGTACAAAAGGCTGTAAAATAGAGTTAGGTTTAATCTTCCAATCTACTTTTTTACCATTCACTTTTACCGATTTTATCTTAGAATGATTCACAGGAATCTGTATGTTCAAAGCAACCGGCTTTGAATAATTTGATTTGAAAAAATATTCAGTTTTTTTTGAATTTCGGTTAAATGTATATTCCCAATCCGGAAGTTTCAATTCTGCAAAATTCCAGTCTTTTGGAAAACCTGGTTTTATTTCAATTGTATTTTCTAATAATTTAGGATAAACTCCGAAAAGCCCTTCCGTTAAAGTTCGTGCTGCAACCCCGATCGGATCTGCAAAATCTCTGTATAGTTCACCACGAAAAGCATCGTAATGAGACAACTGCTCAAAATTTCCCGGACTGATCCCGTAATACATAGATTCTACCAGATTTCCTTTCCAAAGTTGATAGGCATCCTCATTTCTTCCAGCCTGCCAATAGGCCAGAGCCGTCTGTAAATTCTCTGCCAACGCCACATTGTTGATCGACCAGTCGTAAGGCTGCCAGTTTGTAGTTGAAAGTGTGTAATAATCTTTATTCTCAGCACCTTTCACGGTCACCGGAATTTTCGGAATATGATTATTGATATATTGTAAGTTCTGATAATCCTCAAATTCATTTAAAATATAAGCATCCGAAACGTGATAAATCGACCAGATTCCCGGCTTGTCATGAAGTAACTGATTTCCCAAAGAATCTTTATATTCTGCAAAATATCCTTTGTTTTTAATCCAAAGCTGGCTTTTCATCGCGTTTAGAATTGCTTCGGCTTCTTTTTCATAAGGTTTTGGATCTTCACCAATTAATTTCGCCAATTTGGCCATTTCACGGTTGGCTCTGTAATTGTAGGCCGAAGTATGCGTAACCTTTCCACCAGAATATTGCAACGCATCACTCGCCCAAATCGCTGCATATGCATCGTAAAGGTCGCCGCGTTTAAAATTTCTTTTTTCCCAATCCATATGACGAACTATCGTCGGCCACATTTTCTTCAAGAATTCAAGGTCTCCGGTGTAGTTGAAATGTGTGAACATCTGATCAAAAAACACCAGATTCATATCGTAATGATGCGGTTTTGTATTGTCGTTCGGGTTTCTCGAAATATATCCGCTCGAAAAAACGGAAGTTCCCATACTTTCCTTATGTCGGGCTAAATGCAGCAAAGTATCCATTTCCACAGGAGCAAAATCGGGTTTCAAAACCTGAGAATTGGCATAACTTTCAAAATGTTCTTTTGCGCGATCGTGCCAGCTCAGAACGTCTGCAACATAAGCACCACGCCAGGCATTTAAACGCATTCGCCAAGCCACAGCTCCGTGAAGATAAGTCGGGCTTTCCCAAATTCCGTCTGCTGCAACGGCTAATGCGGCTCCGAAATTATTTAGATCTGAGTCGGGTGTTTTTAATTGAACCCGATTGGTCAGTATCAAACGCGATTGTTCGGCTTCATTAAAGATATTTTTTAATTCTTCATCTGAAAAGATTTTCTTTGATTTTCCTTTTGAAACCTGAATATAAACCGGGTTTTTCTGAGCAGAATAAGAAGCATAAACAATCGGTGACCGGTTTGTCTTATTTTGAGTAAATTCTGACAGCTTTTCTAAAGTCTCCGCATCTGTTAATTGTAATGAATTTACATTTGAAAAGCTTCCGTTAATATTTTGAATTTCCTTTTTTTTATTAATGTAAGAAAGTTCAAACTGGTTTTTATGAATTTGGAACTGATTGTTTAGACAATATTCAGGCAATAGATAAAATCCCGATTCCGGGTCTGCGCCGATGTCGCCGTTTCTGCTGAAAGTTGTTCCGCTTGCCCCACCATAAATTGCATAAATCTTTGTGGACGGATCAATGCTTTCCGTTTCCATTTTTACAATCAGGCCTTCTTCTTTTGATTGTGCTAAAACGGTCAGCTTTAAAATCCCATTTCCTAAAATTGTATCCTTGATTTCATACAACATCGAACCAGGACGATAGTGGGTTTCAATCTTATCAGCCTGAATTAATTTTTTAATGGAATTCCCTTTTTGAATGACGAATTGAAGATTTCCACCCATTCCTGGAAGATATAACGTAAACTCCGGTAAATCTCCGGCTTCCACTCTGGAAGCACGGTTATCTCCATACAATGCACGATTGAAACGGTATTTTCCATTCACCAATAAAAAATCGCCTTTGTCTTCTTTGTAATGCAGTTCTCTTTCATTTTTCTGCCAATGTTTAGATTGGGAAAAAGAATTAGAAAAAGCAGATAAAACAATCAGTCCTGCAAAAATGGTTTTTCTTCGCATTTTAGTTTTTTAACTCGGTTAATGGCTGTCCGTTAACGGTTACATTTTTCAATGTTACATTTTTCAGGAAATCAACTTTATATGGAGTTTCAATGCCGTTCATTTTAGCATTAATC
>CBFGVN010000406.1:0-3572 GCA_965651845.1 uncultured Chryseobacterium sp.
GGCTTTATGACAAAGTTTTTCACATCCTCCGGCTTGGAAATCTGACCTTTAATTCTAACATTTTCACGGTTTCCTTCTGTAATCAGGTTACCACCGGAAATGGTAACATTTTCGTTTCTGATGGCATTAATAACCTGGTCAAAACTTACTCCCGCTGCATTCATTTTATAGATATCCAATGCAACTTCCACTTCATTGTCATCAACTCCTACAACGGTCGCTTCCTTTATTTCAGGAATGTCTTCCAGGTCGTCTTTGATGTCATCTGCATATTGTCTTAGCGTAAATTTTGGATAATTCCCTTTTAAATTTACGTTTAGAATCGGCATTTCCTCCGAAATATTAAGATCGAAAACACTTGGCTCAACCTTCGAACCGGAGTCTACCGTCGGCCAGTCCTGATCTCCTTTTGCTTCGTCAACTTTATCTTTAATTCTTTGTTTTGCTTCAGCTAAAGGTACTTTTTCATTAAACTCTACGGTAATCAAACAATAATCCTGAAATGAATTTGAAGTTACTTTGTCAACTCCCGAAACGTTCTTAAATTTATCTTCAAGCTCCTTGGTGATAAGCTTTTCAACATCTTCCGCCGAGTTTCCCGGATATACGGAAGAAATATATATCTTATTTTCTACCACTTCCGGAAAGCTTTCTCTTGGCATAGACGTGTAAGCAAAGATCCCCAGAATTACAATGATAAAAGTAAGTACATATACTGTGGTTCTATTGTCTACCGCCCAACTTGAAAAGAAAGATTCTTTTTCGTGGTGTTTATTTTCGCCCATAATTATTTATTTATTTCAATGAGTTTATTTTTAAGAAATTTTAATTTTCTGTCCTTCTGTAAGATTTTTAGAACCATCAGTAATTACGGTATCTCCAGCTTTCAGACCTTTTGTAATTTCTACGCTGTTTTCAGATTTCTGCCCTGTTTCTACATATACTTTTCTGGCGATTGCATTTTCACCATTGACATTGGTAGCAATGAAAACATAGCTTTTATGTGCCGCATCTTCATAAATATACTGAGCCGGAATCTGCAATGCAGAAGGATTCACGTAATCCTGAATTTTTATCTGAGCCAATAAATTTGGTTTGATGTAACCGCCATCGTTTGAAACAGGAATCTGGATAAGGAAAGTTCTTGTTGCCGGATCAATATAATTTCCAACCAATCTTACACTTGATTTAATAGATTTGTTAAGTGCAGGGAAATTGATCTCTACGTTTGTACCCGGTTTTACGTTAGCCAAATATGTTTCAGGAACTTTGGCTTCTACACGCATGATTCCAAGGCTGATTAATTTTACGATATCTGTAGCCGGTGCAGCAGACACAGCCTGTCCGTTCTGAGTAATTACTTTATCAATCACCCCACTAAACGGAGCAATGATGGTTGTTTTTACCAAATTTGCTCTTATTGCATCAGCAGCTTTTTGTGTAGCAGCAACCTGACTTTGAGCAGCGGCAATTTGTTTCTGAGCAGATTCGTAATTGGTTTTTGCCTGAAGATATTGATATTCTGAACCGATTTTTTGTTTCCAAAGAGCACTTTGTTTTTCGTAAGTAATTCTCGACAAATTAGCCTGAGATTTTACCTGCTGAAGCTGTGAATTGGCCGCAGAAACCTGGATTAAAGCCTGCTTATGCTGGTCATTAAGACCTCCATCTGCAATTCGTCCTATCACCTGTCCTTTGTTTACTCTTTGACCTTCTTTTACATAAAGTGTCAAAGTTCCGTTGAACTGAGACTGTACATTTACATCCTGATCTGTAGTTACATTTCCTTGTATCTCAACATTGTGTGCAAATGAAGTCAGTTCCAGCTTCTGTACGGAAACATATCCTACCGTCTGGCTTACGCCTAATGCCGTAAGGTTTTTGTCTACCTCAGACATGATATTGTTCAGACTGTCCATTTTTGCTTTCTGACGGTCTTTGTATGCTTGCAGTCCTTTTACATCTTTCGTTTTGATAAGGGCTTCTAAAGTTTTATCTTGTGTAGCATCTTCCTTTTTGCAGGCTGCAAGGGTAAGTAATAATGCTAGTGGAAGAAATATTTTTTTCATGTGGAATATTATTTTTATTTGAATGATTTAAAGATTGGGAAATTATAATTCTCCTTTTGCTTTATCTAAAGCTACTTTAGCCTGAATTAAATTAATTGCAGATTGATAAAGCTGTGACTGAGAGTTATACAATTGCGTTTCACTATTCTGAAGATCAAAACTGCTTCCCAAACCTTCCTTAAATTTGATCTGCTCTTTACGATAGATACTTGATGACAGCTTGATCTGTTCCTGAGCCGTTTTGTAACTTTCAAACGCATTGTTGTAGTCTACTGATTTTTCGACATAATCTTTCTTCAGGCTTCTTTCCGTATCTTCTTTATCCAATTGAGCTTTCGTTACATCAAGTTTGGCCTGCTGAGTCTGCCAGTGTCTCTGTAAACCACTGAAAATAGGAATATCCAACTGTAATCCTACAATAGAAGTATTAAACCATTGCTGGTCTCTGTCGAAGAATGTAAAACTATTGCTGTTTCCGTTATAGTTCGTACTTGCAAAACCGGACAATGATGGTAATGACAAAGATTTTTGATATTTCAACTGTAATTCAGAAACTTTTAATGCATTATTTTTCAATCTCATATCAATATGATTGGTGATATCTACATTAGCATTTTGATCTACCAAAACCTGATTTTTCTGAACCATCTCGTCAAGCGTTGTAGAAAGTTCCATTTCCTGTTCCAAAGGATAACCCATTAAATATTTAAGAGCCATTAAAAGTTTGGTTCTTGTCCTTTTCAGATTTTCTTTGTTGGTTTGCAGGTTTTTATAGCTGAATTCCAGTTGTTCTACATTTTGCTCTTCAGTAAGACCTACTTTGTACGTTGCTTTGGTATCATCTAAAGTTTTTTCTGCAACTTTCATGTTTTCCTCCAGCGTTTTGATGTTTTCGTCAGTGGAAATTACTGCTGCATAAGCCATCATAATAGCCTCTTTTATGCTTATTTCAGTTTTTTCTTCCGCCAATGCAGAAGTTTCTCTATAAGCTTTTGCAGATTGCAACCCAACTAAATAAGAACCATTAAAAAGTAATTGTTTTAATGTAACTCCTGCACTTGCCGTTTGTTTTAATCCGAATTGTACAGGAATATATGTTCCTGGAGCACCACCCACAATTTCCGCAGGCAAAAGCTGTACGGGAATTTTCAGGTAATAATTGTAAGTACCTTGTGCGCTAATCTGAGGAAGCCCGATACCAGTGGTTTCTTTAACCTTCTGCGATGCCTTTATCTGATCAATCCTGGCTTTTTTTACGCTGACATTGTTATTGATAGCATAATCTAAACTCTGCTCTACCGTAAAGCTTTGCTGAGCCTGTAAAAAGCCGGAAATCACAAATGCAGCAGCTATCCCAATTTTTAGCTTTTTTGCAGTTATACGTTGTCTTTCCATAATTTTATACTTCGTATAGTTTTTAATGAAAATTATATCTTCAAAGTTTTTATTTCTAAAGGACGAATCAATTCTTAAAATACTTTAACATTTTATTTAATTTTTAAA
>CBFGVN010000407.1:0-3567 GCA_965651845.1 uncultured Chryseobacterium sp.
TTTTGGAGCCATATTTTCGGCTTCGGCTGGTTTTATCGGAATGAAAATCGCCACAAAAGCCAATGTAAGAACAGCCCAGGCTGCAAAAACTTCTCTTTCAAAAGCGCTTAAAGTTTCCTTTGCGGGAGGTTCGGTGATGGGAATGGGAGTTGCAGGGCTTGCCGTTTTAGGATTGGGAGGTTTATATTTAATTATCAAACAAATTTTCGCTCCGGATGCTACGGTAGACTCTCATGAAATGGAAAGAACAATCGAAATTCTGACAGGTTTCTCTCTAGGTGCAGAATCTATCGCGCTTTTCGCAAGAGTAGGGGGCGGAATTTATACTAAAGCAGCCGACGTTGGAGCAGATTTGGTAGGAAAAGTAGAAGCCGGAATTCCGGAAGATGATCCTAGAAATCCAGCTACAATTGCTGATAACGTGGGAGATAACGTGGGAGATGTTGCCGGAATGGGAGCGGATTTATTCGGTTCTTACGTAGCGACAGTTTTAGCAACAATGGTGTTGGGAAGAGAAACCGTTTCTGAAGATTCTTTTGGTGGTTTTGCGCCAATTCTTTTACCGATGCTAATTGCCGGAACAGGAATTATTTTCTCAATTATAGGAACTTTATTTGTCAGAATTAATGACAATGAAGATTCTTCCACATCAAGTGTTCAGAACGCATTGAACCTGGGGAACTGGGGTAGTATTGTCATTACGGCTATAGCTTCATATTTTTTGGTAACCTATCTTTTGCCGGACAAAATGGTTCTGAGAGGACATGAATTTTCTAAAATGGGCGTTTTTGGGGCAATTATGGTAGGTCTTGTAGTAGGTACATTAATGAGTATTATTACAGAATATTATACAGCAATGGGAAAAAGACCGGTTTCTAGTATTGTAAGACAGTCTTCAACCGGACATGCAACTAATATTATCGGCGGACTTTCCGTTGGGATGGAATCGACTTTACTTCCGATCATCGTTTTGGCAGGCGGAATTTATGGTTCTTATCTGTGTGCAGGACTTTATGGTGTTGCGATCGCAGCAGCCGGAATGATGGCGACAACAGCGATGCAGCTGGCTATCGATGCTTTCGGACCGATTGCAGATAACGCAGGAGGTATTGCGGAGATGAGTGAATTACCAAAAGAAGTTCGTGAGAAAACCGATATTCTGGACGCTGTAGGAAATACAACAGCAGCTACAGGAAAAGGGTTTGCAATTGCTTCAGCGGCGTTGACAGCTTTGGCTCTATTTGCAGCGTTCGTAGGAATTGCAGGAATCGATGGAATTGATATTTACAGAGCCGATGTTTTGGCCGGATTATTTGTCGGCGGAATGATTCCTTTTATCTTTTCTTCACTGGCAATTACGGCGGTAGGACAGGCCGCTATGGCAATGGTAGAAGAAGTGCGCAGACAATTCCGAGAGATTCCTGGGATATTAGAAGGAAAAGCTCAGCCGGAATATGAAAAATGTGTAGCGATCTCTACCGATGCTTCTATTAGAAAAATGATGCTTCCCGGAGCTATTGCGATAATTTCTCCTCTATTGATCGGATTTATTTTCGGCCCAGAAGTATTGGGCGGATTTTTAGCCGGTGCTACAGTGAGTGGCGTTTTAATGGGGATGTTTCAGAACAATGCAGGTGGAGCTTGGGATAATGCCAAAAAATCTTTTGAAAAAGGGGTAGATATTAACGGACAGACTTATTACAAAGGTTCTGATCCTCATAAAGCCTCGGTAACAGGTGATACAGTGGGAGATCCTTTCAAGGATACTTCGGGACCATCAATGAATATTTTGATTAAATTAATGTCAATCGTTTCGCTGGTTATCGCACCGACTCTAGCAACTTTACATAAAGATAAGATTGATGCCAACAGAAAGGCTAAAATTGAAGCGCTGACCGGCGTATCGGGGGGAAAAAGCACAGAAGTTAGTGCAACGGTAGTGGATTTAGGTCCAAAAGAAATCAAAGGACATCTGAATGAAAGCGGAGATTTCGTTTACGATACAGGAAATATTCAAGAGGTGGAATTGAAAGGTGGAAAGAAAATATCCATCGGGGAAGGTAGCCAGTTGTATCAAATGTATAATTTGATTAAAAATAAAGATCAGAAAGTGTTAGATTCTAACACCTGGTACACGATTGAGAATCTGTATTTCCAAACGGGTTCAAGTGATCTTAAACCGGGTTCTGAAGTGCAATTATTAAATTTAGTTGAAATTTTAAACGCTTATCCTAATTTAAAAGTAAAATTAGGAGGTTATACAGACAATACCGGAAATGAAGAAAGCAACCAAAAACTTTCCAATTTAAGGGCTCAGACAGCAAAACTGAAGTTACTGGAACTGGGAATTGCGGGAGACAGAATAGAAGCGGAGGGATACGGTTCACAATATCCTGTTTGTGAGGCTAATGATACGGATGAATGTAAAGCGAAGAACAGAAGAATTGATGTAAGGGTTTTAGCTCTTTAAACTCAATTTTAAAATATAGAAAGCACTGCGTTTGCGGTGCTTTTTTGTTTTTTATTTAAACACTAATGACACAAATTTTAATACAAATAATAAAAAAATCCGCGAGAGAAAAACACTCTGTCATTTCGACGAAGGAGAAGTACTATTTCACAACAAAATAAAATTATTTTACTTCCTAATATCAAAGGTTTTTTCTCAAATACTCCAAAGCATCAATAATTAATTCGTCTTTTTTAGCAAAACTAAAACGAACGTAATCAGAATTCTGCCTTGAATTGTAAAATGCAGAAAGCGGAAGGCAGGCTACCTTTTTCTCGACAGTCAGCCATCTTGAAAATTCCACATCGGTCATTGTTTTTGAAATATTCCTGAAATTAACAACTTGAAAAACAGATCCTTCAGCTTTTTGCTCGACAATGAATGGAGTTTCTTTAATTAATTCATTAAAAATATTCCTTTTTCGTTGCATTTCTGCCTGATTTACCGACGGGTCAAAAACCTCAAGATACCTTGCAAACGCATATTGACAGGGAGAACTTGCACTGTAAGAAATATATTGCTGATGACAACGAAATTTTACCGTTAAGTCTTCAGGAGTAAGTAAATAACTCACCTTCCAGCCCGTTGAATGAAACATTTTCCCGAAAGAAAAAATACAGAATGTTTTCTTTTTCAGCTCCGGATGAAGAAAAGAGCTGTAATGTTCAACACCATCATAACAATATGTATCGTAAATTTCCTCTGAAATAAGATAAATATTCTGATTTTTAATTAATTCATACAATTGGCTCCAGTCATTTTCCTGCCAGATTTTTCCGGTAGGGTTTTGTGGTGAATTAACAATAATAGCTTTTGTTTTTTCTGATATGCAATTTTGAAATTTTTCCCAATTTATCGCAAAATCATTATCAAGATCGTAATATACAGGAATTCCCCCGTTCATCACAATCGAAGGACCATAAGTGTAATACGAAGGTTGAATGACAATTACTTCATCTCCCTGATTTAAAATAGATTTAAGGGAAGTATATAAAGCAAAAGTTGCACAGGGAACGATGGTAACTTCATTTTCTTTAAGCCTGATGCTGTTTTGTCTT
>CBFGVN010000408.1:0-3562 GCA_965651845.1 uncultured Chryseobacterium sp.
CTTTTCATTCAGATCAAAATTCAGATAATCGTTGTGGATAAAATTAATTTCCAGCTGATGAAAGTCTGCATTTTTTTTCGCCATTTTCAACGCTTTTTCAGAGAAATCAATGGAAGTGACCTCAGTCAGTGGAAAATGTTTTTTTAAAACCAAAGGGATAATTCCGCTTCCCGTTCCGATATCCAGAATTTTAAATTTGTCAATTGTCAATGCTGAATGGTGAATTTTTTTTATCGCAATTTCCAGTAATTCCTCCGTTTCAGGTCGTGGAATCAGTACATTTTCATCGACAAAAAAAGTCATTCCATAAAAATCTGTTTCGCCTAAAATCTGTTGATAGGGCTTATTGGTTTTTAACTCTGAAATGATCTGTAAAAGTTGTTTTTCATCATCCATCAACAATTCCTGATCAGAAAATCTGCGTTGGTGGAAACTGTCAAACCCAACAATTTTATGAATGAAAATTGAAGACAAAAAAGCATTTTCCGAATCTGTGTAAAGATCGGAAAGTTCCGTTTTAAAATGTTTTTTGAATGCTGAAATTGTCATTTATCTTGTGAAAACCAGTTTTGTATCAGTAGATTTTTCCTCATCAATTAAATAACCTTCATAGTTAAAGGCTTTTACATCATTCAAAATCTGAGCATTGGTTTCGGCGCAGAATCTTACCATCAGACCTCTTGCATGTTTGGTATAAACGACGATGGTTTTCAGTTTTCCATCTTTTAATTCATAAAAATCAAAGTCGATTACTTTATGATTCAGTTTTTTTCTATCGATTACTTTTCCGTATTCGCTGCTTGCCAAATGAAGGAGAATTTCGTTCTTTTTCATCTCAGAATTAAGCTGTTCCGTGATTTTTTCCCTCCAGAATTCGTAAAGATTTTTATAGCTGTCAAATTCGAACGGCCTTCCCATTTCCAGTCTGTAAAGCATCACTTTATCCGAGGGTTTCAGCAGGCCGTACAATCCAGAAAGCATTCTGTAATTTTTCTGTAAATAATCTATAGCCGATTTGTCTAAAGTTTTGGCATCCAGTCCTCTATAGACTTCTCCTGTGAAAGCAAATATAGCCGGTGCAGATTCTTTTGCGGTGGGTTTTGCCTTCCATTTTTGATTTCTCTCCCAATTTTCGTCTGCCAGTTTTGTCGAAATTTCCATTAGCTCAGAAAGATATTTCGGAGATTTTTGTTTTAAATAAGATTGTATAAATGCTGCATCGTCAATGAATTTTGGCGTAGTAGTTTTCAATAGATCGGTTGAGTTTTCTAGGTTCATTAACTTTGCAGGAGATGTTACTATTTTCATAATTAAAATACAGATAAATGTTTAATATCGATAAAATTCATCATCATCAGTGAAACAAAATCATACATAAAATGACAGATGATTAAAATTTTAATGTTTGAATAAATTTTATAAAACATCGCAAAAACGACGCCGATAAAGAAAGGTACCAAGACCTGACCAATTGTTCCATAAGTGCTGTGAAGAATTCCAAAGAGGATGGCGGAAATTATGATCCCAAAATACTGATTTGCATAAATTTTTTCAATTCTGGGCTGGATATAGCCACGCATCAGAAGCTCCTCAACAACACCCGCCGTTAAGCACGTAAAGATAATCAATAAATAATTATTTTTAAAAAGATAAGTTAGCCGTAAAAGCTTATCACTGAATTTTTCCTGGGTTGCAATCTTAACTAAAACATTTAAAAATGCTCCTCCGAATGCACAAATGAAATATAAAGAAATAACAGATCCTATGTAAAATAAAAAGGAATATTTTCTCTCTTTCCAAAGAAGAAAAGAATTTTTTTCAATTAAAAAACTGTACAGAAACGTAAGAATCAAGATAAACCAAAGAGAAACCCTGGAATAAAAAAATTTTTCTGCTGTAAGTGTTTTTGTTTCAAAAAGTGAATTTAAAAAAGGAAAAATATACAGCATTGTCATGGCGAGCAATGCAAAAGTAAGTACAATTCCTAAAGAATATTTTCCGTTCAGACTCATAACTAAAAACCAGCAACCATCAAATTTAACCTAAAATCAGGATTTAAGCTTAAATATTTCCTTTTCCCTGTCTGATAACCACAGGTTCCCCCGAAGTAAGATCCACAATTGTAGACGCCACATTGTCACCATAACCGGAATCAATGACAATATCTACAAGATGGTCATATTTTTCTGCAATTAATTCAGGATCAGTGGAATATTCGATAATTTCATCGTCGTCTTTAATAGATGTTGAAGCGATCGGATGCCCTAATTTTTCAACAATAAGCTGAGGAATCGGATGATCCGGTACACGGATACCGATGGTTTTATGATTTTTATATGCTAAAGGCAGGCTTTTATTGGCGTCTAAAATAAATGTAAAAGGTCCCGGAAGATGACTTTTCAAAAACCTGAAAACAGAAGTTTCGATGGGTCTTGTAAAGTCTGAAAGATGGCTCAGATCATTACAAATTATGGAAAATTGTGCCTTCTCCAGCTTGATTTTTTTGATCTGCGCCAGTTTTTCCATGGCTTTCAGATCAAAAATATTACAGCCCAAGGCATAAACAGTGTCTGAAGGATATATAATTAATCCGCCATTATTTAAAGTTTTAATTACCTCATTGATAAGATTTTCCTGTGGATTTTCCGGGTAAATTTTCAATATTTTTGCCATAGTTCAAAGATACGAATATTAAAATAGTTTTCATAAAAGTCCTTTATTTAAAAGAAAAATTAGGATTTTAAAATTATTGTCGTATATTTGCAATCCAATATCGCGGGATGGAGCAGTAGGTAGCTCGTCGGGCTCATAACCCGAAGGTCATCGGTTCGAGTCCGGTTCCCGCTACTATTTTAAAGAGTATTACATTTTTGTGATACTCTTTTTTATTTCTCCTTATTGTGAATTATTTTGTTTGAATTAGAGTCTTGGTTTATTTACATAATATTATTAAAGTAATATAAATGATTTTCATCTCACGATGTCAAGGCGAAAATTATTCACACTTCCAACAAAAAAGAGAACCATTGCGGTTCTCTTTTATTATTAAATGAGTTCTGAATTATACAAATTCTATCCGAACATTCCTACTTTGTAATCTCCCGGAACCTGGCGGAAAGCAATGTTGAATCTGTTCCAGATATTGATTGCATTTACAACCAATGTAAGGTCGATAATTTCTTCCTCAGAGAATTGTTTTTTTGTATTTTCATAGACTTCATCAGAAACGTGAAGAGCAGTCACTGCTTCTGCATATTCAAAAGCGGCTCTTTCTCTGTCTGTGACAAAAGGAGTTTCTCTCCATGCGCTTAATCCGTAAAGGCGTTGCTCTGTTTCGCCCATTGCACGAAGCTCTTTTGAATGCATATCAAGACAGTAAGCACATTGGTTGATCTGTGAAATTCTGAAATCGATAAGTTCCATTAGATGTCTGTCGATCAAAGAATGCTTCAGGTAAGGGTTGATTCAAAAGATTGGAGAGATTTCTTTTTTTCCTTTTTCTAATAAATTAATTCTTGGTTCCATAATTATTTAAATTTTGATTGTTATACCTTAAATACAA
>CBFGVN010000409.1:0-3557 GCA_965651845.1 uncultured Chryseobacterium sp.
TGAAAATTGTCTCAAAATATTCCCACATGAATTGAATGCACACAAAAAAGTATATCACAATAAGCTTGACCTTATTTTCTTTCATCAATTAAAAATGTACTTAATATGCATGACTGATTATATTTAATATCGCAAAGTTAACAATTTTATACCGATCGGTATAAAATTGTTTTAATTTTTTCCTATATATTTTATTCATAAAAGCACTTTAAAAAAACTTTAGTTTATTAAATAAATTATATGATAGGAAGAACAGACCACTATTAGGGACGCAATATAAACTACGATTCCAACCAGTCTTTAAAAGCAGTAACTTTCAACCTGCTGACAATTAACTTTTCTGATAGGTTGAATTTTGTCTGAACAATGACTTTTCTGTTGAAATATGGCTCAATAGACAATACTGCTTCTCTATTAATCAAAACCTGCCTGTTGATGCGAAAAAACTGTTTAGGATCACAAACTGATTCTATGTACTCAAGATTTTTGAACAAGGAAAATTTTTCGCCGGTAATGGTGTATATGTAAACCGTTTCAAATTCAATGTAAAAAAGAGCGATGTCTTTTACATATTTTACCAGTGTTTTATCCCGATATTGTGTCAGAAAGCTTTGCTGGTATTGGGTTGCATCGGGAAATTGTAAAGGGGCAGATGATTTGTCCTTAAAAGTTTGAGCCAGCCTTTTGTATTTGTTTAGTGCGGTGTGAATGTCTTCCTCCTTGAAAGGTTTGAGGATATAATCAATGCCGTTGTTTTTAATGGCTTGTAAAGTATACTCATCATAAGCAGTACAAAACACTACGGGAACAGTAACGTCAATATGGTTAAAAATCTCAAAGCTATGCCCGTCGGCTAGCTGAATATCCAGAAAAATAAGGTCTAATTTTTGCTGGTGTTTACTTAGATATTGCACAGCTTCGCCTACCGACTCCAAACGTTCGGTTACCAAAAAATCTTCATCCTGCTCAATTATTTCTTTCAGCAATTTGGAAGTATGTAATTCGTCTTCTACTATCAGTACGTTCATATTATTTCAGTTGAGAATTTAGATGGCATCCTCCATTATATAAGTTTAAGTCTTACCAGAAAGTAATCATCTGCCGATTCAATATCAACTCCTTTTTCGATATTTAGCAACTCATACCTCTTTTTCAAATTTTCCAATCCGTAACCGGAAGATGAACTGTTAGTTATTCTGGGTTGAACATTATTTTTAATTTCAATATAATTATCAGCACTTCTGATTTCAATATACAAAGGCATTTTCGATGTCATCATATTATGTTTAAAACAATTTTCTACCACGGTTTGCAATGCCAATGTAGGAATTTGCTGTTCGTACAATTCTTCGGCAATCTGCATACTGATTTGTACAGCTTCCTCATTTCTGTTCTTCATTAGAAATAAGTAGGATTCCAGTACCTTTACCTCATCAATCAGCTTAATTAATGAGCTTTCGTTGTACCGTAAAGTTTGCCTGTAAAAGTCGGAAAGGCTGAGGATAAACTGTTCGGATTTCGGGTCATGATGCCGCACCATTGTACGAAGGGTATTGAGTGAATTGAATAAAAAATGCGGGTCGGCTTTGGTTCGTAATGCTTCTAGCTGAACCTTGTAGTTTTCCGTTTGTATCTGCTGCTTTTCCAGTTCCAATTGTGCTACTTTTTTGTTAGCACGAAAGGCATATTGAATTATTAAAAATGGAATAATGGCAATAAAATACCTCATCACAAACATCCATTTCAAATTCTTATTTTGAAATAACGGGGTGAGCAGAAATATATTGTAAACTATAATAAGTAACACGGTTGCTGCAATAATTGATTTAAGAAATCTATATGTTTCTGCTTTTTTAGAAACATAACCCAGCAACATCCAAAGCAAGTAAAGCATCGCAGAAACAGCTGCCCATCGAAATAATATCAACGAATCAACATCCAAAATGTTTATAATCCCCCTCGTAGTAATCGCATTTAAAGCCGGAAATACGATACACAAAGCAATGGGCAATATTTTTTCTATGGGTAATTTCATTTTTATGATAAAGTTACAAAAGATAAGGTTTTCTAAAACGGTTTAAATGAAATACCTACTTGGATATTCAATCCGTTGTTGTCTATTTCATAGATGGGATCGGGCTTTTTACCTAAAGGCATCGTAATAATTGTCCAAGGTGTAGTAGCTGCATCATCATAAAGTTTGTAACTCTGTCTAAAATTTCTACCAACCCCAATATTCAGTTCCCAGCTTTTTGCAAACTGATATTCCAGCTTTGCCAAGCCATTCCATTGATTGACCTGAATAAACTGATTGTCTTTTTCCGTTGCGGAAAGCCTGTAGCTGGATGCATCTGTGGATAATTCAATCCCGGCACTCAACTTATCATTAAAATGGTAAAGTACTTTTGGCTTGATGGGGAACTGTCCCGTAATGCTCCATTTATCATTGGGTCTATAATCTACATCAATGAATGGGATGATTTGATTACCGAAAAACTGCCTGGAATAAGCCAGCCCCCAACCTGTGCTCAACTTTTCGGAATGTTTTACCCTGTAACGCAAGCCGGCAGTATACCTGAAATCTTTGCCACTCACATCCAGTAAATCTGAAAACAATCCTGCCTGAGCAAAAAAGGTTAGACTTTTTTCATCGGATAATTTATAAATCCAGGCACCCTGTAAAGTGATACCGTGTAAATTGCCGGCATAACCTGCCGGGAAACTCTGTAACGATAGATTTTTGTAACCTACTATTCCGACAATGGTATGCTGTTTTTTTTGAAATACAGGAAGTTTGAGTTTTAGATCAAATAAATTGGCATTAGCAACAGTATCATTATATTTTAAGGTCGAAACTGCATAGCTGACATTCAATAAATCCCTATCCTGAGCAGATAAGCTATTGGCAAATAAGCATGTCGTTAATAAAAGATACTTGTGTTTATACATCTTTTTTTTAATCAATGGATTAATAGACATCGAGTTTTTATGTGTTGGTTCTATAATTCCGGTTAATCACTATAAAACCAGATTAGTAAATAATTTTCCCATCTACCATTTCAATAATCCGGTCGCAATTGGCAGCAAATTCGTCATCGTGGGTAACGGCAATGATGGTTTGCCCTTTTTCTTTGGCTAACTGGCGAAAAATATCAAACACAATTTTGGTATTCTTACTGTCCAAATTTCCAGTAGGCTCATCGCCCATAATGATGGCTGGTTCGTTGATCAAAGCTCTCGCGATAGCAACCCTTTGCTGCTGCCCACCCGATATTTTGGACGCCTTTTTGGTTTCGTGGCCTTTAATATCAAGCAATGTCAATAATTCCATTGCTCTTGCTTCTATTTCGTCTTTAGATTTCTTTTTAAGCTTCAAAGCCGGCAGCATTACATTATCCAAAACGGAAAATTCCGGCAACAAATAATGAAACTGAAATACAAACCCGATATGCTCATTCCTGAACCTGGCTAACTGGTTCTGTGTCAACCCTGTGACCATCGTGTCATTGATACTGATATTTCCTTCGATAACAAAAATGAAAAGGCATTTGTTAATT
>CBFGVN010000410.1:0-3553 GCA_965651845.1 uncultured Chryseobacterium sp.
TGATGCTTAAATTTTTGGTTGGGGGCGGCGGCACTCGACCCCACCACATCTAACTTCTAAGATCTCTGTAAGCTATTGCCAATGTGGGAAGTAATTCTTGTTCACCATTTATTAAAGCTTCCTTTTTTCTTCTGCTCCATCCCTGGACTTGTTTTTCTCTGTAAAATGCCAGATCGATTCTATCGTATTCCTCAAAATAAATGAGCCTTATCGGTAATCTCTTCTTTGTATGATTAGAGCCTTCTCCTAACTGATGCTGTTGAATTCTCCTTTCCAAATCATTCGTACTTCCAGTGTAATAACTGTTATCTGAGCAGTGTAGAATATACATCCAACCTTTTATAAAATAATTCATTCATTATGTCTTTTTGTAAATTTATTAATTTTTAAACATATCAAACAAAAAAGCCGCCTTATAAAAAGGCAGCTTCATGGATTTATGATCTAACAATTTACTTTTTAGCTTTTACATCCACAGCAATTTCGATGTCTTTGCTGATTCCCCATTCTGCAGGATCTGCTTCAGAAGTACCGAATTTTATTCCCCAATCTGCTCTGTTCACTGTAAATTTAGCCTGGATAGAAGCAGAATTATCTACAACATCCACTTTTGCAGGGAAAGTTACATTTACTGTTTTTCCGGATAGTGTAAGGTTTCCGCTTACTGTTTTATTGGCTCCCGCAACAGCATCTTTAGGAGCTTCCTTTAAATCTGCAACGCTTGTAATTTTGAAATCTGAAGTCGGATTTTTCGCTGTATCGAAGAAATCAGGGTTTTTCAGGTGAGCTTCAAGATCTGCCGGTTTCTTGTCTTTTTCCGTTACAGAAGCTGGATCTACTTTGATAGAATTCATATCGATAATGAAATTACCCGCAGCAACTTGTCCGTTCTCTACATTTAATTCACCCGATTTTACGCTGATTGTTCCCCAACGCGGTGCAAAACCTCCCTTATGGAATGCTTTCCAGTTTACCACAGAAGCAGCCGCATCTACAGCCAACACTTCACCTTTCCCTTCTGCAACTGTCTGTTCAGTAGTTGTAGCAGCTTTATCTGCTGATTTTTCTTTGTTACAAGATGCAGCCAACAATCCTACAGCTACTAATGCAATTACACTAAGTTTTTTCATATTATATATATTGTTTAAAAGTTAATTTTCTAAAATAAGACAAAGAAAATTCTCCTACAAATTTCCGGTCTTTAAAAAAATTGAAAACCAAATATAGAAAATCAAAATATCTTATCATCTTATCATACATCAAGAAATAAAATTGTCTTTTATGAACACATTTAAAGGAAATATAGTATTTCATATTAATTAAATCAAAATCAAAAATCCCTATTTTAGCCGCTTAAATATTTAGAATGAACATCATTAATTATATACAACAAACCCTCGATATATCAGAAAAAAGCATCAATGCTACCCTTCAACTGCTGGCTGAAGACTGTACGATTCCCTTCATTGCCCGTTACCGGAAAGACAAAACCGGAAACCTGGATGAAACACAGATCGAGCAAATTTCAAAGATCAGCAGACAGTTTGAAGAAATTTTAAAAAGGAAAGAAACGATTTTAAAATCTGTCGAAGAACAAAATGCTTTAACACCCGAATTCAGACAAAGAATAGAAGAAAGCTTCGATATCCAGGAACTTGAAGACCTGTATTTACCCTTCAAAAAAAGAAAGAAAACCAAAGCCGACACTGCAAAAGAAAAAGGCTTAGAACCTTTAGCTAAAATGATCATGAGCCAGAAAGTTCAGGATTTAGAATTTTTGGCTTCAAAATATTTGAACGAACAGGTAAGTTCCGAAGAAGAAGCTCTTCAGGGCGCACGAGACATCATGGCAGAATGGATCAACGAAAATATGTATGTCCGAAAGAATCTCCGTCGTTTATTCCAACGAAAAGCTGTTGTAACATCAAAAGTTGTAAAGGCAAAAAAAGATGAAGAAGACGCCCAAAAATTCTCTCAGTATTTTGAATGGGAAGAAAATCTCAACAGAACCCCTTCTCACCGACTTTTGGCGATGCTACGCGCTGAAGCCGAAGGTTTTGTGAAAACCAATGTCGGAATTGATAAGGGTGAAGCTATTGATTTTATAGAAAATGCTATTATTAAATCCAACAACGAAACGGCAGAACAAATTTCTTTAGCCATAAAATACAGCTACAAAAGATTATTGGAACCCGCCATTTCGAATGAAACGTTACAGGAAGCCAAACAAAAAGCAGATAAAAAAGCCATCGAAATTTTCTCTGAAAACCTTACCCAATTATTACTTGCTCCACCGTTGGGAGAAAAGAGAATTTTAGCCATCGATCCTGGTTATAAAAGTGGTTGCAAAGTAGTTTGTCTGGATGAAAAAGGAGACCTTCTGCACAACGAAACCATCTATCCCCACGCGCCGCAAAACGAAAGCGGAATGGCCATGAAAAAAATCCGTTCGATGGTGAATGCTTATCAAATCGAAGCCATCTCAATCGGAAATGGAACAGCAAGCCGTGAAACCGAATTTTTCATTAAAAAAATTGCATTTGATAAGCCGTTACAGGTCTTCGTAGTTTCGGAGGCAGGAGCTTCGGTGTACTCTGCGAGTAAAATTGCGAGAGACGAGTTCCCAACGTATGATGTGACCGTTCGCGGCGCTGTTTCTATCGGAAGAAGGCTGTCTGACCCTTTGGCCGAATTGGTGAAAATTGATCCGAAATCCATCGGAGTCGGACAATATCAGCATGATGTCGATCAAACTCAACTGAAAAATGAACTGGATTCTACCGTGATGAAATGTGTAAATTCTGTCGGAATTAATTTGAATACAGCAAGCAAATCACTTTTAAGCTATGTTTCAGGTATCGGTGAAAAAATGGCCGAAAACATTGTAAATTACCGAACTGAAAACGGTGCTTTTGAAGATAGAAAACAACTGAAAAAAGTTCCGAGATTAGGCGAAAAAGCCTTCCAGCAGGCGGCTGCATTTGTGAGAATTAATAATGCTAAAAATCCGCTGGACAATTCTGCCGTTCACCCGGAAGCCTATGGAATTGTAGAAAAAATGGCGAAAGATTTAGGAATCAAAACCAATGAATTAATCGCCAACAAAGAAAAAATCACCCAGATAAATCCGGAAAAATACATCACTGAAGATATCGGAATATTAGGGATTAAGGATATTTTGAAAGAATTGGAGAAACCAGGATTGGATCCAAGAAAAGCCGCAAAAGTATTCGAATTTGATCCGAATGTAAAAAGCATCAAAGACTTAAAAATCGGAATGATCTTACCTGGAATAGTGAATAATATTACGGCTTTCGGATGTTTTGTAGATTTAGGCATCAAAGAAAGCGGACTGGTTCACATCTCCCAGCTAAAAGACGGATTTGTTTCCGATGTAAATGAAGTTGTAAAACTCCATCAGCATGTTCAGGTAAAGGTAACGGATGTGGATGAAGTGAGAAAGAGAGTGCAGCTGAGTATGATTTTGTAATAAATAAAGAAGAGGCTGTCTCAAAAGTTGGACAGCCTTTTTTATGCAAAAAGGAAAGCGAAA
>CBFGVN010000411.1:0-3549 GCA_965651845.1 uncultured Chryseobacterium sp.
AGCCATGGTGCAAAATTATAGTTGAGATCCCAAACCATCATTCCGATTCCAACAACAGGAACTGTTCTTCCCAGTTGACCTCCTAAATTCCTTGCTGTAGCGGGTAATATATCCCACGTTTTCCAAGTAGAAGGTATAATTTTTCTAAAAACGATAGAAGCTACTGAAGTGTTTCGTTTTGCTCCTTCCATAACAAACCCTCTCATTCCGATTTTTGAAAGAAGTCTTTTAGGAATTATAGGAGATCCTAATGCTGTCAGAGTTGGTCCAATTGTATGGGGCCAGACATTATCATTATTGCCAAAAAAACTGTTTCCTTTTCCAGCTGTGCCATACCAATCTACACCACTATTAATCTTCTCTTTGTGATTAGTCAAAGTACCTGAACCTTCCGCAGTATTCGTCCAATAAGAATAGTATCCATTTCTATTTATCAAACTAGCTGTTCCTCCATTTCGCCATGCATTCATAATATCTCTGTAAGCTGCTGTCTGACCGAAAGTTTGTCCAGTTGCAAAAGGATTTCCACCTCCGCCGCCACCTCCGCCATAGCCTACATCAAATACAGCAGAAGATAAGTGATCATTGAGTCCCAGAAAAGCTAAAATACTTGCTCTGTCTCCTCTACCTCCCGCGGCATAATAAGCAAACATACCTCCGGGTGGCATAAAATTCTGTACAGGCTCCTGAGGCGGTAAAGCCTTCATCCCATCAGGGTCTATGAAATTAATGGGGTTATTGAATGCATAATTGTACGGTGAATGCCTTCTCATCTGCTCTGCCAACGGATCTATACCATTCCATCTTCCCAAGTCTGCCATGTACATCCTTGCCCCAAAATCATAAAACCCGTTTTCCTGCAACTCTTTCTGTCTAAATTTTATTTATCAGAAGATAAAACAGGCAACCATTAGATTGCCTGCTTTTGATTAATTTATTTAAAATAGTTTATGTCAACTCCATTGATAAAAGAAACCAACATATCTGGAACATTACCTGATAAAGGAAAGCAATATTTTGGAACATTACCCAACGCCTTATTTTTTTTCCTCGCCATAGATCTTTTTCAGATTTTCTATTTGTTTAGCTTTTTGTAAAGAATCTTCCATTCTTTTCTTTGCTACAAATTCTGGCGCATAAGGTCCTGTTTGATTTTTTTTTGCTTTTTCAGATAATAGATAGAAAGAAAAAATCAAATTCGTAACTGTTAAGATTATAAGGCTCCAAACAATGATACTTCCTTTTTTATTTTTTTCTTTTGGCAAATTATCAAACTCCTTTATAATACTTTTCCATTGATCTTTATGATAAAAAATTATGTAATTAGGAATTGTAACAAATAGTATAATGATAAATGCTAAGCCAATTCCATTTCCAAAATCAATAAAATTCATTGTTATTATATCACAATAATTTATTATGGATAAAATAATACATACTATTAATACCTCTAAATATGTTCCTGCAATAAAATCATAAGGAAAGATAGTTGATGATTTTTCTGCATGTTTATATAATTTATAAAACAAATAATAGTAAGCCCGTTTTATGCTTTTCATAATTAAAATTTAATTGCCGAATTACTAAAAAATGGATGACCTGTTGTCTGCTGCTCATAAGCTTCAACTCTTGCTGCCGTCTCAGATGCCCCAACCCATCCTCCGGGATAAAAATTATCAATCCCAAAATATAATGTACTAATTATAGCTCCATATGTTCCACCCTCTGATCCTACTAACCCCATTACAGTATTTAATATAGCTTTGTTAGGATGAACTGCATCTGGAGAACCTGGATTTTCATAGTAATTCCTTACGGCAATTCCATCCATCACAGCTCCTGCTATAACTGAAGCTCTACTTAACCCTTTTCCAATTTTACTAAAATTATATGTAGTAATTCTTGCACGGCTTCCTCCAGTCCATGCGCTAGGGTAATATTTCGGACTCCATGCACTACCGTTATATATTCCATTGGTAAGTCTAAAAGAACCTTGTACAAAGCCTATTGTTGTGGCAGTAGTTCCAAAACCAAAATTACTTTTTCCTCCCGGACCATACCACTCTATTTCATTGTTTATCTTCTCTTTATGATTAACTAATTCTCCAATAACAATTTCCTTATTACCATCTGCATTTATCCATGTATATCCCGATGCTCCAGTTGTCCAATAAGAATAGTATCCATTTTTACTTATCAAACCGGCTGTTCCTCCATTTCGCCATGCATTCATAATATCTCTGTAAGCTGCTGTCTGCCCGAAAGTTTGTCCAGTTGCAAAAGGATTTCCACCGCCGCCGCCACCTCCGTAGCCTACATCAAATACAGCAGAAGATAAGTGATCATTGAGTCCCAGAAAAGCTAAAATACTTGCTCTGTCTCCTCTACCTCCCGCGGCATAATAAGCAAACATACCTCCGGGTGGCATAAAATTCTGTACAGGCTCCTGAGGCGGTAAAGCCTTCATCCCATCAGGGTCTATGAAATTAATGGGATTATTGAATGCATAATTGTACGGTGAATGCCTTTTCATCTGCTCTGCCAACGGATCTATTCCGTTCCATCTTCCCAAGTCTGCCATGTACATTCTTGCTCCAAAATCATAAAACCCGTTTTCCTGCAACTCTTTCTGCCCAAATTTATAATTATAATAGCTTCCGGTATTGAAGATCGATTTTTTATCTCCCGTCATATTCATCCCAAAAGCATAATAATCATTTTGGTCTACAATCTGAGCAATTCCTGCATTATTTTTATAACTTACCCTTATATTTCCCAAATGGTCTTTGTACTGGTAAATATACTGCTTTGTTTTGTAATCGTAAAACCCTTCAGCCGTTGGGAAAAACTGCAACTCTGCTGTAGGAATAGGATTCCAGACACTTTCTGTAAAAGACTGTGGCTCATAAGCCGTTTTAGCCATCATCGACATACTGCCTGTTGACCCGTCATTCAACTGATATTGGAAACCATCCAGATAATCTGTTGTTGATAACTGAGAAGAACCATCGTTGTTATTAGCGGTGTATACTTTACTCATTTTAGCACCATCTGCTCTGTATGTATACTGTAAAGTCTGAGTTCCGTTATCGGTAATAGAATATGAATTTGCAAGATTCAGGAAGTTGTATCCAATATTTTGAATATTTTTATCAAGCATATTGGTCATATTTCCATTCACATCATATCCTATGGTGTTTCCTCCGCCTTCATATCCCGTAGTGTTATAATTGTCGTTTACAGAAAGTAATTTGTTTCCGTCGTAATTATACTGAAGCTCATCGATCAGTTGAGGGGTTAAGCTTACTACATTTTTTGCATTTCTTTTAAGAGTAAGAATATTTCCGTTGGCATCATACGTAACCTGCTCATCATTGAAATGATTAACAGGAACTGCATCATTGGGATTCGAAAATATGGCATAGGTAAGCCTGTTCAATTTGTCATACCTGTAATTGTACCTTCTTTTGATATTAGTATTGGATACATTCCAGCTTACTTCCGAAATCGTCCCGTTATAAAGCTCTGCAGAAGATGAGCTTTCAGGAT
>CBFGVN010000412.1:0-3535 GCA_965651845.1 uncultured Chryseobacterium sp.
CGTGGGATGTTCCGGAACATCTCAAAACTTTTGAAATGATTTCCGATGAAGCCAGGGCAAAATACAATAAATCTTTTGATGAATCCCAAAAAACCGGGCGCTATGAAGGCCTTACATTCTGGACTCCGAACATTAATATTTTCCGGGATCCGAGATGGGGAAGAGGTCAGGAAACCTATGGTGAAGACCCTTATTTAACCTCAGTTTTGGGCGTTGCTGCCGTAAAAGGCTTGCAGGGAAACGATCCTAAATATTTCAAAACTCACGCCTGCGCCAAACATTTTGCCGTTCACAGCGGCCCGGAATGGAACCGCCACTCTTACAACGCCGAAGTTTCAAAACGGGATTTGTATGAGACATATCTTCCGGCTTTCAAAGCGTTGGTTTTGGAAGGAAATGTGAGGGAAGTGATGTGTGCTTACAATGCCTTCGACGGACAACCTTGTTGCGCCAATAACACTTTATTGACGGAAATTCTCCGCGGAAAGTGGAACTACGACGGAATGGTCGTTTCCGATTGCTGGGCATTGGCAGATTTCTATCAGAAAAAATACCATGGAACCCACCCCGACGAAAAAAGTACTGCTGCAGACGCACTGAAACATTCCACCGATTTGGAATGTGGTGATACTTATAACAATTTGAATAAATCTTTGGCCAGCGGCTTAATTACTGAAAAAGATTTAGATATTTCAATGCGGAGAATTCTTAAAGGCTGGCTCGAGCTCGGAATGCTCGATCTGAAATCTTCCGTTCACTGGAACCAAATTCCATATTCTGTTGTGGATTCTGACGAGCATAAAAAACAGGCTTTAAAAATGGCTCAGAAATCAATTGTATTGATGAAAAATGATAAGAATGTTTTGCCTTTAAACAAAAACATCAAAAAAATTGCTGTTGTCGGTCCAAATGCCGACGACGGACTGATGCAGTTGGGAAATTACAACGGAACACCTTCCTCCATCGTAACGATCTTGGGTGGAATTAAAACCAAATTTCCAAATACAGAAATCATTTATGAAAAAGGAACCGAAGTTGCCGATCCATCATCAAGAACTTCGCTTTACCAGAATTTTTTAAGTCAGAAAAATGGAGAAAAAGGAATGAAGGTAGCGTTTTTCAACAACAATGAATTTAAAGGAACTCCTGCTAATATTTCGGTCAATAAAACCGGAATCAGCTACAACAGTTTCGGTGGAACACAGCTTGCCCCGAATGTCGGAAGGGAAAATACCTCCGCAAAAATTTCAGGAATTTTCAAAAGCAATTATACAGGTGATGTGATTTTTTCTGCTTCCACATCGGATATTTATACCCTTTTTGTTGACGGAAAGGAAATCGCAACCAGAAAAGGCCCCGATGCAAGACATCCTTCGGAATTTCCTGTGAAAATGGAAAAAGGGAAGGAATACCAAATTGAACTGCGCCACAGTCAGAAAGGAAAATATGTAAGCATCACTTTTGATGTGTACAGAAAAGATCCTGTTAATTTCGCTGCAGTTAGGGAAAAAGTGAAAGATGCGGACGTGATTGTCTTCGCGGGCGGACTTTCTCCAAGTCTGGAAGGCGAAGAAATGATGGTGAATGCAGAAGGTTTCAAAGGCGGTGATAAAACTTCCATTGACCTTCCGAAAGTTCAGCGTGATCTATTAGCTGAATTGAGAAAAACTGGAAAACCGGTCGTTTTTGTGCTTTGTACAGGAAGTTCGCTCGGGTTGGAACAGGACGAAAAAAATTATGATGCTTTGCTGAACGCCTGGTATGGCGGACAATCCGGAGGAACGGCGGTTGCAGAAGTGTTGGCGGGAGATTACAATCCGTCTGGAAGATTGCCGATTACATTCTACAAAAATCTGGAACAACTCGATAACAACCTTTCAAAAACCAGCAAACATCAGGGTTTTGAAAATTATGATATGCAGGGAAGAACCTACCGTTATATGACCGAAAAGCCATTGTACGCTTTCGGACACGGGTTGAGTTATTCAAAATTTGTTTATGGAAATGCTAAATTGAATAAAAATACTATCAATTCTGATAAAGATCTGGCGATTACAATTCCTGTTACCAATAACTCAGAAAAAGATGGAGAGGAAGTGATTCAGGTGTATGTGAAAAGAAATAATGATGCTTCAGCACCTGTAAAAACTTTACGAGCTTTTGAAAGAGTTTTGATTAAATCTAAAGAAACAAAAAATATCCAATTAGTTATTTCTAAAGATTCATTTAAATTTTATGATGAAAAAGTGGATGATCTGGCTCCCAAAGCAGGAAATTACACGATTTTCTACGGTGGAACATCTGATGAATCAGAGTTGAAAAATCTTCCTGTAGAAGTTAGAAAACGATAACTGATAAACCTAACAGGTTTTTAAAACCTATTAGGTTTTCTCAACATCAAATCTTCAATTTGTGGTTAAATAAATGAGCTTATAGTATTAGAGATATCACATTGAGACACAGTCGAGTGTCTCTACGATAAAAATCAATCAATGAAAACAAAAACCAAAATATTCACAGCCGCTATTTCGCTGAGTGTTGCTTTCTTTTCAGCTCAAAATGGAAATATTAAAAAACATTTCCTTGATTTGGACGGCACTTCCACCAACATCAAAATCCAACCTACAATGTACGGCATTTTTTTCGAAGACATCAACTTCGCAGCGGATGGCGGATTGTATGCTGAACTGATTAAAAATCGCAGCTTTGAGTTTGATGAACCCTTAACAGGCTGGAAACAGCCCAACACCAAAACACTCTCTCCCAATCTTGACTCAGGTTTTCTAACGATTATAAAGGATAAATCCAAAACCAATAAAAACTACGCCAGAATCACGGTTTGGAATGATAAAAATTACATGTTGGAAAACGAAGGATTCAGAGGAATTGGTTTGTATCAAGGGGAGAAGTATGATTTCAATTTTAATCTTGAAAATATTTCGGGAAATATTTCTGCCGTCAACGCAAGCCTGATTGATGAAAATGGAAAGGTCATTTCCTCGGTTTCTACCATTATCAAAGGCGGAGGCTGGCAAAAATACAGTGCTGTTTTGGCACCTTCCAAAACTATTGAAAAAGCTAAACTGCAAATCACCTTTACCGGAAATGGCGTGGCGAATATGGATATGGTTTCACTCTTTCCGCAAGACACTTGGAAGGGAAGAAAAGGTGGCTTAAGAAAAGACTTGGTTCAGAAATTATACGATTTACAGCCGGGATTTTTACGTTTTCCGGGTGGCTGTATCGTGGAAGGAAGAACGTTGGCAGAACGGTATCAGTGGAAAAAAACGGTGGGTAAAGTGGAGGACAGAGAAAATTTGATCAACAAATGGAACAATGGATTTGCGCACCGCCTCACACCGGATTATTGGCAGTCTTTCGGCTTAGGTTTTTTCGAATATTTCCAGTTGGCGGAAGATTTAGGAGCAGAACCGCTTCCGATTCTCAGCTGCGGAATGGCTTGTCAGTTCAACACCGCCGAACTTGTAAAAATGGAAGATTTAGACCCGTACGTTCAGGATGCTTTGGATTTAAT
>CBFGVN010000413.1:0-3533 GCA_965651845.1 uncultured Chryseobacterium sp.
TAGTTTACTGATAAGCGCTCCGAAATTCCCCTCCTCTGGAGGGGTGGCGAAAATTCAAAGAATTTTTGACAGGGTGGTTTAGTTTTAAACACAAAAAGCACAAATATTTTTCACAAATACCTACAATCATCCTCTGTAAAATCTGCGAGGAAAACATAAAAAAAATACTATTTTTGTTAAATAAAACTTAGCGAGTATTGCGTTGAAAATATGCTGCAACTTCCAACACAAAAAATTCCCATTCAGGAAATCCCGGTCAATAAAAACGTAAAGCTTTTCATTAAAAGAGAAGATTTAATTCATCCTCAGATTTCGGGAAATAAATATTGGAAGCTGTTTTTCAATATTAATAATTACCTGGAAAAAAATCCTGAGAAATCCTATATCATTACCTTTGGCGGAGCCTATTCAAATCATATTTCTGCTGTTTCTGCTGTCGGGAATTTAGCCGGAGTACCAACATTGGGAATTATAAGAGGAGAGGAGCTAAGGGATAAATGGAGAGATAATCCGACTTTATTTTTTGCCAAAAGAAACGGAATGAATCTGCAGTTTGTTACCCGAGAAGAATACCGACACAAAGAAAAATTAACCGAATTTTTACAGAAAGAATTTCCGGAAGCCCTGATCATCCCTGAAGGCGGAACCAATGAAGATGCCGTAGAAGGCGTAAAAATGATGCTCAATGACGAAACAAAAGATTTTGATTATCTTTGCACCGCAGTTGGAACGGGAGGAACCATTGCAGGGATTTCAAAATATTGTGAAGATAATCAGGAAGTTATAGGTTTTAAGGCGGTTGATGATGATTCGCTTGAAAATAAAATCTCTGAATTAACCTTAAAGCAAAATTATCATCTAATAGATTCATGCTTTGGAGGTTATGGTAAAATAAAAGATGAAAATATCCGTTTTATCAATGATTTCAAAGAGAAATACGGAATTCCGTTAGAACCGATATATACAGGAAAAATGATGCAGAAAGTTTTTGAACTGATAGCTGAAGGGTATTTTCCTGAAGACAGCAAAATATTGTGCTTCCATACAGGTGGATTGCAGGGGATTGAAGGAGCAAATTTGCTTTTGGAAAAACAGAACAGAAATTTAATTATATAAGTAAAATTGAAAAACATGAAACACTAAGTGTTCCATCTTTCATTTTAAAACAATAAAAATTATAAGATGAAAAGACTTTTCTTACTCGTAAGCCTTTTAGTTTTATCAAAATTCTCAGCTCAGACTTGGGCAACTGAAGACCAATACATCCAAAAATTTGCAAAATATGCAGTGGAGGAGATGGAAAAATATAAAATTCCTGCTTGCGCAAGGACTTTTGGAAACCGGAGGCGGACAAAGCCGATTGGCTCAGGAAGGCAAAAATCATTTCGGAATAAAGTGTAAAGAAGATTGGACAGGGAAGACCATGAAGCATACTGACGACGCTCCCAATGAGTGTTTCCGTGTATACGACGATCCGAGACAGTCTTATGAAGACCATTCCATATTTTTATCAACAAGAAAATATTATCAGAATCTTTTCAATTTGGATATGAAGGATTACAGAGCATGGGCTCATGGTCTTAAAAAGGCTGGCTATGCAACAAATCCCCGTTATGCTTCTATCTTAATTGGTAAAATTGAAAAATATAAATTGTATGAATTCGACAATACAAGCTCAAAGGAAGTATTGTATGCGGTTCTAAAAATGTATCCGGGTCTGAAAGATGACAGAACTTTCATGGCTCAGATGGAACCCGAAAAATATACCAAAAAGGTAAAAGATCCCGTAACGGTTGAGGTTCCTTACACGCAAACTTCTTATGCCCAGCAACAGAAAAGGGTGGAAAGAATTAAGACAAAAGCAGAAATTCTTAATTCTATTTTAATTAAAAGCCACCCGAATGACGGGTTGAAATATATCATCATTCCTGAAGATACCAACTTAAAATTCATTGCCAATAAATTCAAAATAAGCGAAGGTAAACTGATGAAATGGAATGAGCTGGAAAATGATGCTTTAAAGAAAAATGATATTGTTTTCCTTGAAGCAAAAAATTCTGAAGGAAATACTCCTACTTACAAAGCGGAATCAGGTGAAGACATGCATGATATCGCACAAAAATTCGGAATCAAATTAAATAAACTATACGCAAAAAACAGAATGGATGAAGGCCAGAAACCTTCTGCCGGGCAATTGATTTATTTGATTGATAAAAAACCTAGAAACTAATTTTTATTGACAGTTTCATAGTTACTGGTTGCTTGTAAACTAGCAACTTGCAACTGCCAACCGACAACTATATATGAAATACCAAAGAAGTTCAGCTTTATTTGAAGAAGCTTACAAATACATTCCGGGAGGAGTAAATTCTCCGGTTCGTGCATTCAAATCTGTAGGAGGAGTGCCTGTTTTTATGAAATCTGCAAAAGGGGCATACCTTACAGATGCTGATGACAACACCTATATCGATTATATAAATTCTTGGGGGCCTGCCATTTTAGGACATACTCATCCCGAAGTATTGGAAGAATTAAAAATTCAGGCAGAAAAAGGCTTTTCTTTTGGTGCACCAACAGAACTGGAAACGGAGATTGCAAAATTCATTACCGAAAATGTTCCGAATATCGACCAAATCAGAATGGTTTCTTCGGGAACGGAAGCCTGCATGAGCGCAATCAGATTGGCGAGAGGTTTTACCAGAAGAGATAAAATTGTAAAATTTGAAGGTTGTTATCACGGTCACTCCGATTCGTTTTTGATCAAAGCGGGGAGTGGTGCTGCCACCTTTGGAAATCCGAATTCTCCGGGTGTAACGCAAGGTACTGCAAAAGATACTTTATTGGCAAGATACAATGATTTTGAGCAGGTTGAAGATCTGTTCAGACATAATCAGGGTGAAATTGCTGCGGTAATTATTGAGCCTGTTGCCGGAAATATGGGTTGCGTTCTTCCTGAAAATGAATTTCTTCAAAAATTAAGAAAAATCTGTGATGAAAATGGAACTTTATTAATTTTTGATGAGGTAATGACAGGTTTCAGATTAGCTTTTGGAGGGGCTCAGGAACTTTTCAATGTGAAGGCGGATTTGGTGACTTACGGGAAAGTAATTGGAGGCGGGCTTCCGGTGGGTGCTTTTGCCGGCAGAAACGAAATTATGGATCATCTTGCTCCAAAAGGAGGGGTTTATCAGGCCGGAACTTTAAGCGGAAATCCGTTGGCGATGAGAGCGGGATTAAAAACGCTGCAAATCATCAAAAACGATCCTGAATTTTTCAACAGATTAGCAAAAACAACGGAAACATTGGATTTTGAAATCGGAAAAGTTTTAAATGAAAAAGGAATTGCCCATAAAATCAATAGAAAAGGTTCGATGATGTCTGTATTTTTTCATATCAACAGAGTTTCTAATTTTGATGAAGCCCAGCAGGCCAATCATTCGTTGTTTAATAATTTCTTCCATCAAATGCTTCAAAATGGAGTATATCTTCCGCCGAGCGGCTATGAAACGTATTTCATCAGTGATGTCATTAAA